>CAZYDY010000419.1:0-1518 GCA_964646245.1 uncultured Sphaerobacteraceae bacterium | reverse complement strand
AAGCGACGCATGATCCCGGTGCCCTTCATGTCGCCACGCCTTTCCAGCCTTTGGCTTGCGCTGGTAACTCCCGTCTACGCCCAGGTAGGCCGGAAACTGATCGAAGGCCTGCGCATCCCAACCGTGGTGACAGACGATTCCGCATTGAAGGAATTCGGATTCACTCCCGAGCCAGTGTCCGAGGCAATAGCCCGTGCGCTCCGCAATGAAGACGAGGACTTCGCCGCAACCCGCTGGAGCGATGCGCTCTCATCCGGATCCGAACCCCGCGCCTGGGATGGCGCGCGCTTCGGCAGCAGGCTGGTGGATTCCCGAACGATCGAAGTCAACGCACCAATCGATCGCACATTCGAACCCATCGAGCGCATCGGCGGAGCCAGCGGCTGGTACTACGCAACCTGGCTCTGGAAGGTCCGCGGGTTCATCGATAAATTCAGCGGCGGTGTCGGTATCCGTCGCGGCAGGCGCGATCCGTACAACCTGCGCCTGGGCGACACCGTGGACTGGTGGCGAGTGGAAAAGATTCAACGACCCGAACTCCTCCTCCTTTTCGCAGAGATGAGGCTTCCCGGTCGCGCCTGGCTGGAATACGAGCTCGAAACTACCTCAGATAACACAACCACCATCCGCCAAACCGCCATGTACGATCCGGTCGGACTGCCCGGCATCCTCTACTGGTACGCCGTTTCGCCGTTCCATTATTTCCTCTTCGGCGGCATGCTACGCGAAATAAAGAAAGCAGCAGAAAGTAGCACACCAAGTAATCGTCATGGTGCTCAAAACGCAACCAGCGTGGACGCACCATGACGATTGCACGTCCCGACGGGTGAGTTCCGTCAGGCGAACGTTGCCAGCCCGCCCACTGCTGCCACAAACGCTGCAATCGATGTAAACGTGCGGAGGTTATTGAGTCGAACCCACGGCTCCTCGAACGCAATCCGGGCCGAGGAGTCATCGTCCCGGCCAGCAGCCTCCAGCTCGTTATTCAGCGGCACATTACCGGCCGCAGTAATCACAAATGTCACTATTGAAAGAACCGTCGCCGCCACACACCACCAGCCTGCAACATCGTCCCCGGCGGCGAATGCACGCCAGGCAGCGAATGGAGCCAGCACCACCGGCGCAAAGAACGGAATCGCAAAACGGCTGTTCGGCAGCACACTATTGATCGCCTGCATTGTCTCGACAAATGTGTCATCGCCAACGTTGCGCAAACCAATCATGCATGAGCACCACCACGCGAAGAAGAACCCCGCCAGCAAGCCAGATGTGATGACCAAAGCGATTACAACGATTTCGTCCATGCTGTCTCTCCGTTCAAGCGGCGGTATGGTTCATCCAGGCGGCAGTCGAAACATCTCCAAATTCGTACTTCCTCATGCTTGCGTATCTATCATCAATATATGTCGACGCTTACTAGAACATATGTTTCCATACGTGTACACTGGTCACCACGAATCACCCTCAAAGCAAGAAGGATGCGTCCATGGAAGGATCACTTCGACAAATCCCACTCTC
>CAZYDY010000418.1:0-1525 GCA_964646245.1 uncultured Sphaerobacteraceae bacterium | reverse complement strand
GCTATTCTCGGTATATGTAACGCGTATATCTTGGTTCCATCACAGACCATGCTTCAGGAACGCAGCCACGAGGCCATCCGTGCGCGCGTCTACGCCACGTTCTTTACTATCAGCAATGGCGTTGCGTTTATTCCGATCTTTTTCGCTGCGGCCGCGGCAGACTTGTTTGGCGTCGTCAACGTCTTACTTGTGATGGCGGCGATTGTGGGTGGGCTCGGCCTGTTCCAGATCCTGCATGCGCGTCAGTCTCGCATCTCCAGGTGGCAGAGAGTCCGGCCCCGACATCGCCTTGGCCCCGACGCGCTACCTAAGCCGAAATCCCGCCCGTAGCGCTGTCCTGGGCTGCCGTTTCGGCAGTCGTATGGGCGGCGTCTAGCTTGTCAACTAACCGAGAAGTTGCTTCAACAGGGCCATCCGCACATATACGCCATTCTTCGCTTGCCGAAAGTACGCTGCCCTCGGGTCTGCATCGACCTCAACGGCAATCTCATCTACACGGGGCAGGGGATGCATCACGATTGCGTGGTCTCCGAGGAGCTTCATTTGTTCTGGAGTTATCACGTACGTGCCCTTTACGTCCAGGTATTCGGCTTCGCTTTCGAACCGCTCCTTCTGGATACGTGTCTGATACACAACGTCGGCTGTAGACATGGCTGCATCCAGGTCTGGCTGCTCTTCCCAGCTGACACCAGCCGCATCAAGCGCATCCTTGATGTCATCGCGCATATCAACTTGTGGAGGTGCCACAAAGAGAATGTGGCAATTGTTTGTCTGCCGGAGGAGCAGGCTGAGCGACCGCACAGTACGACCGTATTTCAGGTCGCCGACCATCGCGATGCGAAGATCATCGATACGACCAAGTTCGTGGTGGATGGTGTAGAGGTCAAGCAGGGCCTGGGTAGGGTGTTCACCCGGACCGTCACCCGCGTTCAGGATCGGCACCTCGGCCACGGCAACGGCCCGGGCCAGCGCACCTTCCTCATGATGGCGCATGGCAACGGCGTCCGCATATCCGGCCACCATCCGGATAGTGTCCTCGACGGTCTCGCCTTTCATCGCGGAGCTGAAGTCGCGGGCGTTCTCCGTGCTTATCACATTGCCACCCAGTCGCATCATGGCACTTTCGAAGCTGAGCCTTGTGCGAGTGCTCGGTTCGTAGAAGATAGAGGCAAGGATTTTGCCGCGCAGTGGCTCTGCATCAGAGGGAAGTGTCCGCATCTCGTCCGCTTCGGCGAACAGTGCCTCAATCCACTCTCGCTCAAACTGCTCCACTGCCACAATATGCTGCATTGCGCTCATCCTTCCCGGCGAACCTCGAGTATACCGGGACGATTATAGTTCCAACGATGAATCATCTGGAGGTACGAATGGCTGAACAGTTGTCTCGACGGGTTTATATATTGCAGGGTGGTACCAACATAGGCGTCGTCATTGCAGATGATGGCCGTGCCGTACTCATCGATTCCGGATTGAACGACACCCCTGCACGCAAGGCGCTTCGATTTGTGCGGGATGAGCTTGGCAC
>CAZYDY010000417.1:0-1536 GCA_964646245.1 uncultured Sphaerobacteraceae bacterium | reverse complement strand
GTGATCGCCTTCCCGGAGCGCGAATGCTCAATCCAGCGTCGACACCAAAAGCTGGTTGAAGAAACGCCGTCGACCGCAGTCTCACCGGAGCTCCGCACGAAATTGCAGGACGCATCGATTCAGCTCGCGAAGGCCGCTGATTACAAGAATGTCGGCACCATCGAATATCTGCTGGATGAAGACGGTTCCTTCTACTTTATGGAAGTGAATACGCGCATCCAGGTCGAACATACCGTTACCGAAATGGTGACTGGCTACGACATCGTGCGTGAGCAGCTTCGTGCAGC
The DNA here is from genome assembly GCA_964646245.1 of uncultured Sphaerobacteraceae bacterium. Classification (GTDB taxonomy): domain Bacteria; phylum Chloroflexota; class Chloroflexia; order Thermomicrobiales; family UBA6265; genus UBA6265. Next base: position 1,249 of record CAZYDY010000417.1, on the reverse strand, counting down.
TAACGGTATGGCAAGCACGTTTGAGTCTGACCGGCTTGAACCAACAGGCTGGAGCATCGAGTGCCGTATCAATGCCGAGGATCCAGCAGACGATTTCCGACCGTACCCGAATACACTGACTAGCGTTGTGCAGCCCAGTGGCTTTGGTGTGCGGGTAGATAGTTCATTGCAATCCGGCGATACGATTTCTGGGATGTACGATTCGCTCATCTCCAAGGTCATCACCTGGGGGCGTACCCGAAATGAAGCTATTAGCCGGATGGTGCGAAGCCTGGACGATTACGAGATTGTCGGTGCCCCGAGTACGATTCCGTTCCACCAGCAGGTCCTGAAAACAGAAGACTTCCTCAACGGGCAGACCTTTACGTCGTTCCTGGAGAAGCATCAGGACGAAATTGTGGCAGCTATCAGCCCGGCATCCGCAGCTTCTGAATCCGTGCAAGACGATGCTGATGCGCCTATGCCGCTGTTGATTGAGGTGGATGGCCATCGCTTCGATGTAAAGGTTTATGGTGCCGTTGGGGCATCGCCGGAGAAAAAGAAACCGAACAAGAAAAGAAGCCGAAAGGTCGGCGCAGCCGTAGAGAACAACGACGAGAGCGACATTCGCAGCCCCGGCCAGGGGACAGTGCTGCGTGTTGCTGTTGAAGTTGGGCAAACGATCGCCAGTGGCGATCTGATTTGCGTGCTTGAATCCATGAAGATGGAGAATGAAATCCTCGCCAGGCGCGACGGGGTTGTCTCTGCAGTAGAAGTTACTGCCGGGCAGTCAGTCGGTCGGGGTGAATTACTAGTGAGTATCGAAGCAGAATGAACCAGGGACACGTCACCGTATTACTTGAAGAGGCCGTTGATGCCCTCCAGCCTCGTGCTGGAGGTGTCTATATCGATGGCACATTTGGCGGTGGAGGGCACAGTCGTGAGCTGCTCGAGCGCGTACATGGTGATGCAACCCTCTACGTCATCGATGCCGATCCCGATGCCATCGCGCGCGCAGAAGAACTCCGCTCTACCGAGCTCGGACGTGGCGTGATTCCTGTTCACGACAACTTCAGCAACCTCGCCGAAATCGCCCGGCAACATGGTATTTCCCAGGTCGATGGCCTGCTCTTTGACCTTGGATTGTCATCGTTTCAGCTTGATCAGGCCGGGCGTGGGTTCGCCTTTCGCTTCGATGGCCCGCTAGATATGCGGTTCGACAATACTTCCGGGATCTCCGCTGCAGACCTGGTGAACACTGCGTCCGCAG
>CAZYDY010000416.1:0-1556 GCA_964646245.1 uncultured Sphaerobacteraceae bacterium | reverse complement strand
CATCGCCGCTTTCATCGCGTTGATATCGAGTTTCTTCATGGTCATCATGGCCTGCATGGCCTTGCCGGCACGCTCCGGATCCGGATCGCCAAGAAGTTGCGGCATTTCCACCGGTGTGACCTGCCAGCTGAAGCCGAATTTGTCCTTGCACCAGCCACACATACCTTCTTCGCCGCCGTCGCCGACGAGGCGATTCCAGTAATAATCGACTTCGTCCTGATCCTTGCAGTTAATCACAAAGCTGAATGATTCATTTGGTGCATGCTCCGGGCCGTTGATGATGAGGAGCGGCGTTCCGTTGATGCGGATATTGGCCGTAATCACCACGGGATCACCTTCGCCCATGGGCGCACGGAAGATGTCGATGATCTCACCGTCCGGGAAGACACCGGTGTAGTAATTAGCCATTTCTTCTGCCTGACCTGAAACGAGGAATGTTGGTGTGAGTGACACGTTGGTTGCTCCTTCGAGTTTGCGTATCCGGCGACTGTTTGAATAGTAGTTGGGCCAGATAGCACTCACTTCTTGAATCTTGCGACGGCTGGAGATTGCCTCCGCCTGATTGAAGATGAGACTTTCCCCATCAATTGGTGTGTAATATGACAATATTACGATGCTGCGCGCACCGTACCTTCAGATGCGTCGACCAGCTCGACGCCAGGAAACCCCACGGAGGGAGACCGACCAATGAGTGCACTTCTCGACCTGATCAAAACACGTCCCGTTTTCTATGATGGTTCCATGGGTGCCACCATTCTCAATATGGGCCTGACGCCAGAGGATTACGGTGGCCAGAGCACCGAGGGCTACAACGATTACCTCAGTGTTGTGAAGCCGGACGTGATCAAGCAGATTCACGCCAGCTTCCTCGAAGCGGGTGCCGATGTGCTGGAAACCAACACCTTCGGCAGTAGTGTGATTAAGGCCGAGGAATACGGCCTGGGTGAACAGGCGTACGACATCAACCTCGCCTCTGCCAAACTGGCGCGCGATATGGCAGACGAGTACACAACCGCCACGAAGCAGCGCTTTGTTGTGGGATCCATCGGTCCATCCGGACTCCTGCCAGCATCCGAAGACCCGATGTTGGGCAACAACACCTTTAAGGAAGTACGCGATCTCTTTGTGCCGCAGATTCGCGGACTGATCGATGGTGGCGTTGACGGCCTCATCATCGAGACCGTGCAGGATATTCTCGAACTGAAGGCAACCATCTTTGCTGCGCGCCAGGTCTTCAAGGAGACCGGCAAACGTGTGCCGATTCAGGCGAGCATCACACTCATGCCGAGCGGCACCATGCTGTTGGGTACCGATATCTCCGCCGCGCTGAGTATCATCGAGCACCTGGGTGTGGATATCATCGGGCTGAATTGCTCGACCGGTCCGGACCTGATGCGCGAGCCCGCCCGCTACCTGGGCGAGCACAGCACCCTGCCGGTGAGCATTATCCCGAACGCCGGATTGCCGGAAAACGTGAACGGGATCGCCGTCTTCCCGATGACGCCAGAACCATTCGCCCGCGAACTGCGCGACATGGTTGAGAACATGGATGTCGG
>CAZYDY010000415.1:0-1561 GCA_964646245.1 uncultured Sphaerobacteraceae bacterium | reverse complement strand
TCTCGCCGAGCTCCTTCTCCATATTGAGGAGTCGTTCGCTCTCTTCGCCAGCGATACGCATCATCGGAATGCCGGTCCACATGGAAACGACTTCAGCGACATCCTGCTCCGTGACGTACACGGTTTCGGAGTCCTGCGCTTCCTTGCGCTCACGCTGTTCCTTGTCGATGCGATCCCGCAGTCGTCGCTCACGGTCGCGAAGCTCTGCAGCTTCCTCAAACGCGCGCGCATTGACCGCTTCCTCGAGATCCTTCTGGAGCGCGAGCAGCCCGGACATCGATTCCTTGATGCCACTCGGAGTTGCCGAACGCTGCATTCGCACGCGGCTGGCCGCTTCGTCGATCAGGTCAATTGCCTTGTCCGGCATGAACCGATCAGTAACGTAGCGCGCTGCCAGACTGGCGGCAGAACTCAGTGCGTCGTCGGAAATCTTCAGCTTGTGGTGATCTTCGTACAGCGATCGCACGCCGCGCAGGATCTCGACGGTGTCCTCAATAGAAGGCTCGTCTACCTGCACCGGCTGGAACCGTCGTTCCAACGCCGCATCGCGCTCGATGTACTTTCGATACTCATCCAGCGTTGTAGCGCCGATGGTCTGCATTTCACCGCGGGCGAGCGCTGGCTTGAGGATATTCGCGGCATCTACCGCACCCTCCGCAGCTCCTGCACCCACGAGCGTGTGCAACTCATCGATGAAGAGAATCGCCTTGGTCTCCTTGACCTCATTGACGATCTTCTTCAAACGCTCTTCGAACTCACCTCGATACTTGGTACCGGCCACAAGTGCACCGATATCAAGTGAGACAAGTCGCTTGTTTTGCAATTGCTCCGGCACATCACCATTGGTGATGCGCTGGGCAAGTCCCTCGACGATGGCCGTCTTGCCAACGCCCGGCTCGCCGATAAGTGCCGGATTGTTCTTGGTGCGGCGAGAGAGAATCTGCATAACGCGATCAATCTCAACACTGCGACCAACCAACGGGCCCAGGTTATCCGTACGGGCAGCTTCGGTGAGATCAAATCCCATCGAATCAAGGAACGGCGTCTTGCTTTGTCCCTGCTGCTGTCCACTCTTGGCCTGACCAGCGCTCGCGCCACCGCCAATTGGCTGAGGCGGAGACTGGCTTACGATCTGCATCACCTGGGTGCGCACGCGCTCCAGGTTAACGCCAAGGCTTTCCAATACACCTGCGGCAATGCCTTCGCCCTCGCGCACGAGCCCGAGTAGCAAATGCTCTGTTCCGATGTAGTGGTGATTAAGTCGACGCGCTTCATCTATGGCCAGTTCCAGCACCTTCTTTGCGCGGGGTGTGAGCCCGAGCTCGCTGGTGACCATGCTTTCGCCACGTCCGATAATAAATTCGACTGCCGAACGAACCTTGCTGAGCTGTACGCCCATGTTCGCCAAGACCTTCGCGGCTACGCCATCATTCTCACGCACGAGCCCCAGAAGCAGATGTTCGGTTCCAATGTAGTTATGGTTGAACCTCTGTGCTTCTTCCTGGGCGAGCGTGAGGACCTTGCGAGCGCGATCCGTGAATTTCTCGAATTGCTCTGCCAT
>CAZYDY010000414.1:0-1587 GCA_964646245.1 uncultured Sphaerobacteraceae bacterium | reverse complement strand
TCAACCAGCTGCTTGGTGTGGGAACACTGGGATCACTATTGGCGAGCGCGCCATCCTCATTTGCCCAGGATGGCAATACCTTGCGCCTCGCAACCAGTGTGTCTGACCTTCAAACCCTTGATCCGCATTTCTCCGTCGGCATTCAGGATCGGCCAGTCGCGGCCATGGTTTTCAATGGTCTGCTGCGATTCAAGCCGGGAACGGAAGATGAGGTCGAGCCCGATTTGGCAGAGGACCTTCCGGAGTCCGTCATCAACGACGATGGCACACAAACGTGGACATTCGTGTTGCGAGAAGGCGTAATGCCGCACCCTGTCGACGGAGTGAAGCCGGAGCCACTCACAGTGGAGGATGTCCTCTTCTCATTCGAAAAAGCCTCGGATCAAAACAGATCTGCCTACGCCAATGAGTACGAAGGCTGGACCTTTGAGGCCGATGTGGACACTCGTTCATTCAGCGCTACCGTGCCGCAACCTGTTTCCACCCTCCTTTTCTATCCGAAGGTTGCCAACTACGCGGGCGGATTTATTGTCCCCAAGGCAGCCTATGAAGCGATTGGAGCCCAGGGATTTACGACACACCCGGTAGGCACCGGACCCTTCGCATTCTCAGCATATACTCCGCAAGATCGCGTGGAACTGGTAGCACATGCGGATTACTTCCGCGGCGAGCCACAACTCGATGGCGTGCACATGGTCTATCTGCAAGACGCAACCGCTCGCGATTTCGCGCTGGAAGCGGGTGATGTGGAGGTCGTCCACGGCCAACTGGAAACCGCCTGGATGGATCGGCTCAACAGCACAGATGGGCTTGCAGCAGACGTCTTTGGTGTAAGCGAGCCGATATTCTTCTCATTCAACATCGAACACGAGATCCTGCAGGACATACGTGTGCGCGAGGCGATCGTTAAGGCGATGAGCCGAGAGAACCACATCAACATCGCTGGCCAACCCATATCCGAGCCACTCTGGGGAATTGTGAATCCGGAGTTTCTCCCCGGAGGAATCACCGAAGAAGAAGCGGAAGAAGCTGGCGTCGCATACCACTATGATCCCGAAGGCGCCATCGCTCTCCTCGAGGAGGCGGGATATCCCGATGGCTTCGAGCTTGATCTCATTACCTCCGAGATGGAAACCTACAGGGTCAACTATGAAGTTCTCCAGGAGGAACTCCGGCAAATCGGCGTAACCGTGAACCTGGAAGTCGTTCAGCACGCGACCATGCACGAGCTGATCCGTGAAGGTCGGAACGCAATCACTATTTACAGTGCGCACAGGCCCACTCCGGATATCTTCCTCACGCAATTCTTCACGACGAACGGAGGTGTCACAAACTTCTCGAACTTTGAAGTGGATGACTTGAGAGACCAGGCACGCGCTGAACTTGATGAGGATGCGCAATCAGAAATCTGGAAGCAGGCAAGTATCGAGATTCTCCGAAATCTCGCCGCATACGCGCCGATGTACACCAATCAGATTTACGGCAGACGGAGCTCGGTAGATTACGGGCACGAACTCAAGGCGGACATTAACTACTACCCGGGCATCAACGAAACGACTTCAATGTCCAACGAGTAACCCTGCCGGT
>CAZYDY010000413.1:0-1613 GCA_964646245.1 uncultured Sphaerobacteraceae bacterium | reverse complement strand
GAGGAACAATCTGTTCCGCTCTCGCACTAGGTGCGACATACCGCTACAATCCGAAATGGAGGTGTAGCGTGAGCCCTGTACAATCTGGCACCACATCCGAAGAATACGTCTATATCGACCTGGACCAACCTACTCATTGGTGGGGCACACTGGTCGGTCTTATCGCCGCAACTCTCATTGTGGGCGTGTTGATTGCCCCATGGGTAATAGACCTGAACGATGGTCAACCAGACACGGTAGCCAACAGCACCCTCCAGAGCACCGGCTCCATTTGCCGGCCAAATGCTAACGGTTTGCCAGGCGTCTTCGACCCAACGGTAGCCAGCTGGAGCCGTTTCTGTGAGTGGTTCATCGCGCCGGAAATCAACCCGCAAGGCGAACAGTAACCAGCCCTAATCGGCGGTCTTTTCCACCACCTCAACAAAGCCTTCGCCGGGAACGTAATCCGGGCTTTGGTGACGGAAGTACGTGTTGTAAACATCGGCGTACTTGCCGCGAGCGGCGAGCAGGTTCTGGTGGGTTCCCTCTTCGACTACGTCGCCATGGTCGAGCACGATGATCCGATCGGCATGCTCGATAGTACTCAACCTGTGCGCAATAACGATGCTGGTGCGGTCCTTGAGCACGATATCCAGGCCCTCCTGGATTTGAGCCTCTGTGAGTGGATCAACGCTGGCGGTGGCTTCATCCAGGATCACGATAGCGGGCTCCTGTATAAGCACACGTGCGAGGGCCACGAGCTGTCGCTGCCCCATAGAGAGCGACCGACCGTACTCGCCAACATCCGTTTGCAAGCCATCCTGCAATGAATCGACCCAATCGCCACCGGCCACAGACCGAGCAACAGCTTCTACTTCTTCATCGGTTGCATCCTGGCGTGGATACCGGATGTTATCCGCCACGGTGCCGCTGAACAGGAACGGCGATTGCGGAACAATACCGAGTTGACTGCGATATTTCGGCAGATCGAAGCGACGGATGTCCTTGCCGTCGATCAACAGATCCCCGCCCTGGTACTCGTAGAAGCGCGTGATGAGTTTGCCGATGGTACTCTTGCCTGCGCCCGTGTGACCGACAATTGCCATCGTCTGCCCGGCGGGGATGGTGAGATTGAATTCGTGCAGCACATTGGTGCCACCTTCATAACCAAAGGTGAGATTGCGAAATTCGATCTCGCCCTTAAGCCTGCCCGGATCTTCGTCCGCCAACTGCACCACTTCTGGCTCGGTATCGATTAGCGCAAACACGCGCTCGCTGGCACTGAGCCCCTGCTGAAACTGGCTCCAGAATGAGGCAATCGAAGTGAGCGGACCCCAGAAGATGCCAACACTTTGCATGAACAGGAACCAGTCGCCAGCGGAGATATCGCCATCGATGACACCCACTCCACCGAGATACACGAGCAGGACTGTGCCGAGACCCACAAAGAGGAAAAGAACAGGGAAGATACCGCTGAAGACGATTCCCTGCTTCAGCCCCACCCGGTATGCCTGCTTGAGGACTGGCTGGAACTCGCTGTAGAGAGTGCGCTCCTGCCGGAACGTTTTGGCGATTGCGATACCGTTCATCGCCTCCTGTACGCTGCTGTTGACGCGGGCGGTACTCCGCTGGTT
>CAZYDY010000412.1:0-1648 GCA_964646245.1 uncultured Sphaerobacteraceae bacterium | reverse complement strand
CAGCAATCACTTTTCTAGCTAACAGGAGCAATCAGTTTATGTCCGATGTACGCGTGATCTTTCTCGGTGGTGTCGGGGAGATCGGTAAGAACCTTATGCTGTTCGAAACCGACCAGGACATTATCGTTGTCGACTTTGGCCTCGGGTTTCCGGAGATCGACCAGCCGGGCATCGACCTCATCCTGCCGGATGTGGGCTACCTGAAGGGCAAGAAGGACAAGGTTCGCGGCATCTACATCACGCACGGACATGAAGATCATATCGGCGCGCTGGGCTGGCTGTGGGAAGATGTTGGCGCCCCGATTTACTGCTCGAAGCTGACTTCTGGCCTGATCCTGAGCAAGATGCAGGAGGCGAAGCTCGCTGACAAGGTTGAGATCAACGTCTTCGATCCGGACGAGCATCCGAAGCTGGAGGCGGGTGATTTTACCATCGAACCATTCCGGGTCACGCACAGTATTCCCGATGCTTGCGGCTTTGCAATCAGTAGTCCGCAAGGGGTGATCATCGTGACCGGTGATTTCAAGTTCGACCCCACACCTGCTGATGGCAAGCCAACGGATAAAGACACGATCCGCAAGTATGGCGACGCTGGTGTGCGGTTGCTGATTTCCGATACTACGAACGCAGAGCGTGAAGGGCATACGCTCAGCGAAGAATCCGTGAACGAAACACTCACTGAACTCTTCGACCAGGCTCCTGGTCGGATTATTTTGGCGACATTTGCGTCTTCTATCTCACGATTCCAGCAGGTGATTGACCAGGCGGCCCGCACTGGTCGCCGGGTGGTGCCGATGGGACGCAGCCTGGAGAACTATGTTCGTGTGGCGAGTGAACTGAAGTACCTCAAGGATGAGAAAGAGACGATTTTGTCAGCCAAGCGGGCAGATGGTGTACCGGACGATGAGCTTGTGTATCTCGTGACTGGCAGCCAGGGTGAGCCAATGGCTGTGCTTTCTCGCATCGCCAGAAACGACCATCACAAGCTTTCCGCCAAGGAGGGCGATACGTTCGTTATTTCCGCTTCGCCGATTCCAGGCAACGAGACTGCTGTTTACCGGGTTATCGATAACCTCTTTGAAGCGGGGGCTGAAGTTGTGTACCCGGCGCTTGCGCAGGTGCATGTGTCTGGTCACGCGTTCCGGGATGAGTTGCGGGAGATGATTCAGCTCGTACGGCCGGAGTATGTGCTTCCCACGCACGGTGAGCCACGCATGCTGGCGCTCTACGGAGATATGGCTGTGGAAGAGGGTGTGCCGCGAGAGAAGGTCCACCGGGCGCAGATCGGAGATGTGACCACTATCTCCGACGAGGGCATCCATATCAGCGGTCAGATAGATGTCGGTACTGTCATTGTTGAAGGCGACAGTATGGGCATTGTGCATGGGCCGGCATTGCGAGACCGTGCCACGATGTCGAACGACGGAGTCGTCACTATCGCTGTTGGTATCGACTGGAAACAGAAATCGATCGTCTCTGGTCCGAAGGTCGCCACGCGGGGATTCACCGTGATAACGACCGACCCGGATATGGAGAAGGGAATTGATGACGCCGTGGCTGAAGCGCTGGAGAAGGTGCTTTCCGGTGGCGATACGCAGGGGCTGCATCGGGCTATTCGCGAAAGCGCCAGCCGATACATCCATCAGCG
>CAZYDY010000411.1:0-1648 GCA_964646245.1 uncultured Sphaerobacteraceae bacterium | reverse complement strand
GCTTTCGTAGTACGGCCGGAATGAATCCGCGATCGATTGCGTGGTCCAATAGATCATGGCTTCCGTGAGGATCCGCTCTCGCGAGATTCGCTGTTCCACCCGTCGTGGGTGGTCTCCAGGGGTGTCGCTCCACTCAACAAACTTCTCCACGATCCATGCAAGCAACCCGGCAGGAGAATCATTTAATCCGACTGCAACCGTATCCGGACGAGTACCTTGAATGTGGGCGTAGCCTCCCTCGGTTCGACTCCACGATGCAAGCCGCTCGAAGAACGCCATTTCATCTGGCGCAGTAAACGCGCTGCGCTCCTCCGGAGCCGGAATGTGCGCATGCGTTGCGATAATGCCGGCGACACTTTCCGGATATGTTGCGGCAATGACATCATTGATATCAGCGGAGACATCCTCCCCGTAGGTGAGATACCGGCGGTAGCCAAGTACATCGGTCATCAGGCGATGCATGGTCTCGGCGACACGCCCGGTACCCCATTCCCCGGTGCGATAGGCACCTGAAAACCCGAACCCTGGAAGACTGGGAACCACCACGTGGAAATCGTGGAGCAGGTTTGCGAATTCCAATTGCATGGCGAACGTGTGCGGCCATCCGTGCATCACAAGCAACGCTGGTGCATCTTCCCGATCTGATCGTAAGTGGACGAAATGGAGAGTGGTGTCCTCGAGGTCGACGAGAAACTGCGGATGGCTATTCAGCCACGCCTCCCGGGCCGGCCAGTCGAACGCCTTCCATGACTCAACAAGTTCCTGGAGCCAGGCGGAGGTCAACCCCGAGGGTGGGCGGTTCGGTGAATCCGGCAGGAATCGCGTGCGGTTGAGCCTGTCCCGAAGATCGCGGATCGTTGGTTCAGGCACCTCGATACGGAATGACCTGTGTTTCGCCAAGGTATTCACCTCGCTATGTAAAATCCATCATCCTTTTTTCTTGTCGCACTCTAGCACGCCTGATCTATCATTTGACAGCAAGCTTCCAGAGATCGCGCAGTGATCTCTTGCACGGTACCCCCGAGTGCCATACGCTGCAGTATGAGTTCGCGCTATCAACAGTCGGTAGCACGCGCATCGTAAACCGGCCCAACGCGGGCGGGGAGAGGATGTTAATGAGTACACAAAACTCTGCCGGCAAGCGGCCGGCAACCGCAGAAGAACTGGCCAGCCGGCCGGTTCGATTCGCAATTGTCGGCACCGGTGGCATGGGCGGCACACACGCCCGCAACCTGGCCGGATCACCTGAGGCAGAAGTGACCTGGCTGGTGGATGTCGATCTCGATCGTGCCACCAAGCTCCAGGAGGAAATCGGCGGACGTGTCACGGCGGACATGGACGAAGCATTCTCCAGCGAGGATGTTGATGTCGCGCTGATCGCGCTGCCAACGGGCCTGCATCGCATGGGCGTTGAAGCCGCTGCGAAGCATGGTGTTCACGTTTTCTGCGAGAAGCCAATTGCCCGCACCAACGAAGATGCAAAGGCCATGACGAAAGCCTGCAAGGATGCCGGCGTGACGATGATGGTTGGCCACGTAGTGCGATTCTTCAGCGAATACATGCGTGTGAAGGAACAACTCGATGCCGGAACACTGGGGGACATCGCGATAGTGCGCGGCAGTCGCCTCAATCCACCGGTGATGGAGCG
>CAZYDY010000410.1:0-1658 GCA_964646245.1 uncultured Sphaerobacteraceae bacterium | reverse complement strand
TCACGGGTCATCGGGCGACCCTCTTTCTCCCAGAGTTCCCGACCACCGTTCAGTACGCGCACATCCTCATGGCCATAGTACTTAAACAGCCAGAATCCGTAAGTTGCATACCAGTTGCTACGGTCACCATAGAAGATCACCGTTGTGTCGTTCGTGATCCCCCGTTCGCTGCAGAGCTTCTCGAAGCCTTCTTTATCAACGAAGTCCCGCACCACTGGCTGCTGCATCTGGGTTTCCCAGTCGAGCTTGAGTGCGCCAGGTATGTGCCCGAGTTCATAGAGCAACAAGTCCTCGTCCGATTCGAGGACAACAACATTCGGATCATCCAGGTGCTCGGCCAACCACTCGGTGGAAACAAGCACTTCCGGGTGCGCGTATCCCTCAAAGGCGGTATTCGCCTCGGGCTGCACTACTTGCGACATAAATAAACCTCCTAAGGCATCATTTTCCGGACGCCGACGGGTTTGAACATGGGTAACTCACCGATTCCTCGGCTCGATTCTTCAAGTATGACACAACACTTCCCAATTGCTACCGATTCCCTTCGGTTACAAAACTGGCTATCCGTTGCATCACCTGGCTCCTGGCATCGGCATGTTGCATGTCGATGCGGATCAGTCGCGGGTTCTTTCGCCACCACGTCTCCTGATGCCGTACCAGGCGGTGACAATCGAGTTGCAATCGCTCGATCACCTCTTCAATTGTCGCATCGCCGGCAAGGTAGGGGAGAACCTGTCGATAGCCAATCGCAGAGAATGACCCTGCTGTGGGATTGGCACCCTCCGCCAGAAGTGACTTCACTTCGTCGACAAGGCCGTTCTCTATCTGGTCCATCGCCCGCTGATCAATGCGTGCATAGAGATCCTCTCGTGGCCGCCAGAGCTCAAGCTCCAGGGCGTTGTAGCGCGGATCTCCCTTGCCCTGGAGTTCAGTGATTGGCGTACCCGTCGCCTCGTACACCTCGAGCGCGCGGATGATACGACGAGTGTTGCCCTGATGTTTCTCGGCACCAGCTGGATCCACTTCTCGCAACCGACCAATCAGGACTCCGGGATCTTCGTTCTCTTCCTGTTCCAGTCGTTCCCGTAGTTCCGGGTTTGGTTCAACCCGGGGAATCTTCCAGTTCTCCACAATTGCGTTGACGTACTGAGGTGTGCCGCCAACTATGAGAGGCAGCTTGCCTCGATCCAGCACATCATCAATCGCTGCGAACGCCATATCCTGCACAACGGCCAGGGAGATCGGGTCGTTGGGCTCCAGGAAATCCACCAGGTGATGCGGTACGCCGCGTCGTTCATCCAGGGTCGGTTTGGCAGTACCGATATCCATCCCGCGATAGAAGAGTCGCGAATCGACATTCACGATTTCCGCATCGAATTGTTCGGCGATGTCTATACTGAGCGCAGTTTTGCCAACTGCAGTAGGGCCAACCAACACCACAATCCGGGGCAGCGCGTTATCAATTGTGGGGAGTGGGCGGTCAGGCATGGGCAATTCAGCGTAGAATAGGCATGAAAAAGGTTTGAGCGGAGTCCCGTTGATCTTCGTCCGCGCAGTCATTGTAACCGGTCAACGGAAGCGCAATCCCTCACCAGCATCTGGAGTAAACAACTCGTGATCCGATCGTTAGCAAACTCACTCAAAATCGTCAGCATCGT
>CAZYDY010000409.1:0-1683 GCA_964646245.1 uncultured Sphaerobacteraceae bacterium | reverse complement strand
TCGTCTATGCGAAAGTTGGAGTTGATGATCGATGATCCGTTCGCCACGAGTACGAGTGGTGAGGTGACAGAATGTTCTTCATCATCAATCGTGATGTGGAAGGAACTCGCCTTTTCCCGCAGCGCTTTCAAGGCGGCCGGGACATACGCCAACCAGCCAATCCGCTGCTTCAGGGAGGGATCGGTCCCCTCGAACATGTGACTGTCCAGGCCGGTGCCGGCCATGTGCAGGAAGAAATGATCATTGCACGTGCCGACATCCATCTGGTGGATATCGAACGGTCCGAACGCGAGGGCAGCTGCTGCAGAAATGCTGGAGGGAATCGACAGTTCCTGGGCGATGATGTTGGTTGATCCGCCGGGAATTATGCCGAAAGGAATGCGCCGACCATCTATAGCCGCCGCAACCTCTGAGACGGTACCGTCTCCTCCACACGCAATGACACCGTCTGCACCCGCGGTGACCTCGCGCGCCAGCTTCGCTGTGGAAACGTTGCGCCGGGTTTCGTAGATGCGCAGGCTTACACCTTCTGGCAACCATTGGCCCAGGGCGGCTCTGACCTGCATTTGATCGGTACGTGTACCAGGATTGATGATTGCCACAACGGAATCACCAGAACTATACGCGCGCTTCCAGGCAACCGAATCCATACTCTCCGATCCCTACTTAACAGCAGCTGTTTACGCGGTCTCTTCATCCGGGCCGAACACGCGCTCGACAATTTCATTGGCCGCCCATGTTGCCATGGCGGTGAGGATGAGCCCAAGAATTCCGCGTGTGACGTTCTTTATCATGATGCAAAGTTCTCCTGATTCACTTCGTATTGCTGAGATTGTAGTCGCAAAATCAGTGCCCTGTGTCAGGGCCGGGGTGAAGTGGCCAGCAATCCCAGTGGGAATAGCACCACCAGGGCTACAAGCAGGATATCGACCATGGTGAAAGGTCCCACGATCACGTGACCGAACCCGGGAACATTGGCCAGGGCATCTGTCACCAATGAGGTGGATCCAAATACAACCCTGCCTATCCAGACGCGGTCTGTAACGCCGATGAGAAGCATGATGGTGCGCACGATAACGATTGTGGCACCAAGGGCGTACACGAACAGCAGCACTTCCAGCGCGACCTTGTTCCGCGCTTCTTCCATACGGCGTCGTTGTTGTGGATGCTGAATCACCATTAGCCTGAAATACTGCCTTCCAGAAGACTTTCGATGCGAGCGAGCACCACTGATGCCAGCTCGGTTTTACTCATGGATTCCAACTGTTCGGGCGCTGAACCGCCGCGAGTGAGGATTGTAGCAGTTGAATCGGGTGAACCGAGCGTAGCGACGGCATCGTTGGCGATGATCATTGCGAGGTTCTTACGCTCGAGTTTGCCTTGAGCATTGGCAACCAGATCATGAGTTTCCGCAGCGAAACCAACCTTCATTAGTCCGTCCCGATTGATGCCTGCGAGGATATCCGGGTTCTTTACCAGGCTCAGGTTCCACTCATCCTCATCATCTGTTTTCTTTACCTTTTTATCGGTGGCAGTGGCTGGCCTGAAATCGGCGACGGCTGCGGCCATGATCAGCACATCCGCGTCTATCACTGCGTCCTCAACAGCCGACTGGAGTTCGAGCGCCGACGTGATTTGCACGAGACGCATACCCACAGGAGGATTGGCCACGGTGGGTCCGAC
>CAZYDY010000408.1:0-1693 GCA_964646245.1 uncultured Sphaerobacteraceae bacterium | reverse complement strand
GCCATTGCCAGGAAGGATTTCGTGGCGAGCACGCTGCGTTCAACTCCAGCGCGGATAGGCAGCATTACGTCAGCCATACGCGCGACGGTAGAGGTTTCGGTGTTAATGACCGTTCCAATACTGGCTCCCCATCTCCGCGCGGTTTGAATCGCGTCGACAACGTCTGCAGTTTCGCCACTTTGCGTGAAGGCGATCACCAGGGTGTCCTCACCCATATTGCGGGTGTTACCGCAGAGCTCGGATGCAGGTACAACATCTATCCACGCATTGGTTGCCTGCTGTAACCACCCGGCACCGAGTGTGGCGGCGTACAGGGCCGATCCGCAGCCGGTGAGGATGATATGACGGTGTTTGGCGATTGACTCAGCAAGCGGTACAGCATCATCTGGATGCAAGGAGATTTCACGCAGCACCTCAACCTGATCGTGAATCTCTTTGATTGTGAAGTGCGGAAAATCGCCTCGACTGGTGTGCGCTTCCTGCGGAGTCGGTTCCCAGCGAAGGGCGACCTCGGTGCCCTGCTGGACGTCCACGAGTTGGGCGACATTTCTTGTGAGAATCAAAAGGTGGTGATCAGGAATCACCGCGATCTCATGGGAAGTGCCCGCGCAAGCCAGCGGATCAGAAGCCAGTTCCCAACCGTCGGTTCGACGGCCGAGGCGGAGCGGCGATCGGGCGGTGACGGCCACGATCATCTCGTTGCTGCGGTCCATTGCGACGATTGCGGAGCTGCCATCCAGTAACAGGAATGTTTTCTTCACTGCCTCCGGGAATGTTCCGCCCGAATCCAGGAAATGACGAATCATGTGGGGGACGATTTCCGAGTCGGTTTCAGAACGGAATGTGATATGGGAAAGGAACTGCGCCTTGAGTGCAATAGCGTTTTCAATCATGCCGTTGTGAACTACGGCAATCTGGTTATTCCCGTCCGTGTGCGGATGGGCGTTTTCATCCGTAACACCGCCATGTGTTGCCCAGCGCGTGTGACCGATCGCAATCGACGCGGAGGCATCATGCTCGAGCTCTTGCGGCACGCGTCCGGTGCGCTTGATCAGCGCGACGCGAGACCCTTCGTCCCAACCGATTCCCCAGGAGTCATAGCCGCGATACTCCATGATCCTCAATGCGTTAGCCACCAATGGCATAACCGGGGTTTGCTGACCGATATATCCGAACACACCACACATAATCTGCCTCCTCTGGCATAGCGTCGCGTCACCGAATTCTTCCCAGCGAAGGCGCAAAGGCAGAATTACGGAAGACGCAGTCTTAACTTGAATCAGGAAATCCAGAGGAGTAGGGCAGTGCCCTTTGCACATTGCAGTGGATTTGTCGGGGTGTTACCAACCCGGTTTGACCATTGCATTTCGACCGTGCGGCCGGGGGATCATCCGCCGAATGTTTCGATAAATCCCCACCTCGTCAACCTTCAGCAGTTGCGTTGAAGGTCCTGGCGCTATATGTTCTGAATCAGCCCTCTGGCGATCCGTACCTGGAATAGTACCGGTAAAAAGAATCCGGCGGCAAGCCCGGCATTTGCACGTATACTTGGGGTGACAAATAGATCGGCCCATCTCACACTCGCGGCCGTGACTTTACCCAACCCGGAGTAGAACGTGATCGAGAGATATACACGCCCGCAGATGGGAGCGATCTGGTCGCAGGATCACAAGATCCAGCAGTGGCTTGCCGT
>CAZYDY010000407.1:0-1698 GCA_964646245.1 uncultured Sphaerobacteraceae bacterium | reverse complement strand
AATCCCAGCAACTTGGCCTCGGCCATCACTTCCTTGCTCGGACGTGGACCATCCGCAAGGTACTCCCGCAAGAAGGTCTCGGCATCTTTCCGCTCCTCCGGTTCCGGGCCGCGATTGCCGCCTCCCCCGTAACAATCCGTGACGTGGACCGTGCTGGTGCCCAGCCACTGAATGGCGGCGTCCAGAGGGCGCATGAACAGCAGCGGCTGCGGCGGCACGGCGTAGTTGCTCTTCACCACTTCCACGATCTTGTGCTTGCCGGTGGCATCGGCATCCTCCGGTTGCTGGTCCTTCGGCAGTTCGGCCACCATCATCACGCTGCGCGCCAGGGCCGTGAAGGCGGTGCTGCCGAGCAACTTCATCGCCGCCGGACGGTTATCCGTGCTCTTGCCGATGTGCATGATGCCGACAACGGCGACATCGCACTCCTCCGCCAGGGTGAGCAGTGGCTGCAGGGCATCGCGCACATCGCCCTCGTTATTGCGGTCTGCACCTGGTGTGAAGGCGGAGAGCGGATCGATCAGCAGCAATCCGATATTGAGTGCCTCGATGGTTTGCTTCACGAGATCGAAATCCTTGCGGATATCCAGCCAGCGGGATTCAGTGCCCTCCCCCACCTGGCCGGTGAGCGATTTCACGCGGCGCATATCGGCATGGTGCAGGCGCAATCGTGGTGTGACCGCGCGGGAGATATCGTCCTCCGCGTTGAGCATGAGGCAGTTGGTGACGGGTGCCCGGGCGCCATCCGGCAGGGTGCCGCCGCTACTGAACGCGCCGATGAGGCTGGCCATGAGCGTGCTTTTGCCATCGCCACCGTAGCCGCCGAGAATGGTGAACATCCCCTTCGGAATCCACCCCGGCCAGAGCCAGGTGACCTCTTCCTCCTGCACCTCGTCCATATTCACTATTTTCAAAAGCGGCAGTGCTTTTTCCGGTTTTTCGATTGGCTCGGCTTTATCCGGAACGGTATCTACCGAATCGACGATGTGCTTCTGCAGGTCCTCCAGCGAGCGCACCAGGGCGAACCAGTCGTCCAGCCCACATTTTGCGCCATCGGGAAGATCCGGCATGTGCAGGAACCGCACCTTTGCACCCCGGCTGCCGAGGAATGCGGAGAGCCGATCCAGCGCGGAGCGGACGGTATCTTTGGTCATCACATCGGAATCGAACGCGATCACCACCTCGCGGTTGTTGAGGGCAATCTGCTCCCAATCCGGCAGCGCGGCCTTGCCGCCATGCTCGTTGGTGCCACGCCAGCCGTACACGCCCTGCAGGCCGATGATGCACTCGATACCGTTGCTCAGCCCGGAATCCACCTTCTTGGCGCCCTCGGTGATCCAGAGCGGGATCTTCGGGTCGCTCAACATCTTCTTGCAGCGGCGGGGTACATCCAGCACCTGGGGCGCATTGGCGGCGGTTTCGTACTTGATTGGTTTGCCATTCTTGCCGATGCGCGGGGTGTAGGGCTTCAGCTGATAGCTCGCCAGGTCGCCGTGGACGTTGTAGATGGGAATCACCAGGCCATCGCGGCGCTGGTAATCGGCGAAGAGGTTCGGCAGCTTATCGGCCGAAACCGTTTGGTAGTAGCGATCGCGAATCACATGCGTGGCGATATCCGATGCGAACGCGAGCTCGCGTTCGTGCTCGGGGCTGAGGCCATCGATGATGGATTGAACGGTCATTGTGGTGGTTTCTCCT
>CAZYDY010000406.1:0-1700 GCA_964646245.1 uncultured Sphaerobacteraceae bacterium | reverse complement strand
GACCCGAACGGGGAGAAGATCGCCGTGATTTACGGCGATAGCCACGCGGCAATGTGGATTCCGGCGTTTGATATCATCGGCGAGGCGAACGGCTGGCAGATAATCCAGCTCAACAAGCCGGGCTGCATCGCTCCCGATTTCCCAACGTATTCCAATGTGCTGGGCCGAGAGTACACCGAATGCATTGAGTATCGCGCGTGGGCGATAGACAAGATCGCTGAGATTGAGCCGGACGTTGTCGTTGTCACCAGCGCACGCGACGGAGCGCTACTCAGCGCAGACGGAAAAGGCACCACCGAAGGTGTAGACATGGCATGGGAAGAAGGACTTGGCAGAACGTTGGATAGCATCACCCCACACGCGGACCAGGTGATCGTGCTTGGAGACCAGGCGTATCCGACTGAAGAGGGCATCTCCTGCCTCGAAGCAAATCCAAACGACGTGCAGAAATGCGGTGACGAATTCACCGACGCCGTTCACGCCGAGCATAACCGGATGGAGGCACGAGTAGCTGAAGAGCATGGTGCCAGGTACGTCGACACTGTTCGCTGGATGTGCACAGACGAGTTCTGCCCCGCCGTGGTCAGCGGAATCACCGTTCATCGGGACCGAATGCATATCAACGAGAACTTCGCCGTTTGGCTGAGTGAGGCACTTGGCAATGCAACGGGAATGGTCGAAGGCGATCTCACCAGTACATCCGCCATTTCCCACGCAGTACTACCACCGCATTCAACCCGGAGTGAGCACGAAACAGCGCGAGAAGTTGCTCTCGCGCTGTAATGAACCTATCCGAGGATGGATCCTTCTTTCGGTGGCGGACCGTAGTTGTTCGACCCCTGATCGCCCGGCATAAACCCGAGCATCACCAGCGTGTAAATCCAGCCAAGGACCGGAATCGCATTTACGAGAATCCACCAACCGCTCTTGTTGAGATCGTGCCAACGCCGCACGCTGAGCGACAGTCCGATTAACCAGACGATGACGGCGACCACGAAGAAGACAAGCGTGACGATGAAACTGTTATCCGCCTCGAGGATACTCTCCACGAAGCTACTGACGAAGCCCATCGCGATCCCGGCAATCCACCAGCCCATGCGGCGGATACGGCCATCGAATTTGAGTAATTGGTCCATGGATCGCTCCCCTATGTAAAACAACGGTTCGGGTCACCTTACAGGACTTTGTCAAAACGTGCATCTTCCCGAAGTCTCATTCAGGCTCCTCCTGCTCTTGCTCAGGCAGGGCGGAAGCGGGATACGTAATTATGGTGCCATCGACCACGGCGAACGATGTCATTTTGTGCGGGCGTTCGCTGCTGGCGCTGATAATTTCGCAGCTCTCCACTCCACGAGCGAGCAGTGCATCGCTCACCAGCGACCGGTGACAACGCCACGGTACTGCCTCGGCACACATGATCGCAGTGGTTTTGTCCTCAGCCAGCTGTAGCAGTTCTTCAACTCCGGCGGCGAAGTCATCCGTCTGCATATAGTCGGCATAGTTGCGGAACGATTTGTTCCTCCATGCATCGTTGATGGAATCCTTTGAGGACGATCGCAATCCACCGAGCGCCTTCAGGTAGACATACGCGATGCCTGCTTCCTCCAGACTTTGCTGGAGCGCCTCCTGACCGTATTGGGGGTTGTGGCGGGATTTGGGAATGGTGCGAATATCGACCAGTTGCGTGATATCGTGAGACT
>CAZYDY010000405.1:0-1701 GCA_964646245.1 uncultured Sphaerobacteraceae bacterium | reverse complement strand
CTTGTGCCGAATACCGTCAGGTTTACATCCAGCATCGCATTCACCGGTGCCAGTCCACCTGCACGGTAAAACACCTCCTGTGCCAGCAAGCTGCTATGGCCACTACCGAAGACGTGGAGCACGCCATTGTTCCGGAGGCTTTCCGCGATGATTTCCGCGACACGTGGCAACGAAGCCTCGTTCGCCGCAGTCATGTCATCTATGAGCGTATGCACATCGGCGATGTAGTGATTCATGAACCGAGGATCCTTCGGGACTCTTCAATAAAGTAGTTGGTAGTCTTCATTGGATTCGTAATCGCAGTGCCAACCACCACGCAGTGCGCGCCGAGCTCGAATGCGGCCGCGACGTGCTGTGGAGTCCAGTACCGACCCTCCGCATACACCGGAACAGGCGAGTGGGTAACGAACCACGCCACCAGGTCGAGGTCAGGTTCCGAGGAGTCGCTGGCGGATTCCGCCGTGTATCCGCTCAGGGTCGTGCCGATCGCATCGCAACCAGCCGCGATTGCGCCCTCCAGGTCTTCCCGCGTGGCACAGTCGCCGAACGCGAGTGCACCGGACTCGTGAATCGCTGCCACAGAATCTGCGAGCTTCTCTCCATGTGGTCGGGGACGGTTCGTGGCATCCAACGCGATCATTGGTGCGCCGGTTTCGATGATCGCTTGCGTGTCTCGCAGGGTAGGGGTGATGCGCACATCAAACCCCTCGTAATCCACTTTGAAAATGCCGAGACAGGGTATGGATGTGGCTTCCATAACGGCTGCGATATCAGCTGGACTTTCGACGCGTGTGCCTACTGCTCCGCCAATTTCCGCCGCCTTGGCCATTCGCGCCATCATCTCTGGTCCTTGCAGCGGATTCCCTTCGCCAGCCTGGCAGGAGACGATCAATCCACCACGTAATTGCTCGAGCAAGGGGTGAAGTGTGACTGCCTGTTGCGAATCTGACATGAGTGCTCCGATCCCTGGTTTATCCTTCGGCTCCTGGTGCGAGCCGTTTCTTTCTGTAGTATGCGCAATTCAACGCTGTATTGGTGCCCGTACGAGCTTGACGGAATACTGTTGCGACCAATACCATGTACGAATCCTCTACAAAGGCAACGAGGCCTTGAGAGACTGAGAGTAGCGCTGCGGCAACCAGGAACGGTTGGTGGTAACACCAGATGACGGATGCAGCCCCATCTGTTGGGGTGTGCGTCGTGGTTTGTAAGCGTTAGTTCGACCTGACAGACGCTCCTCCGGGTGGGGACGGAGCGACGAAGTAGCAGAGGAGCCTTCTGTGGGCCGATATCTAATTCGCCGAGGTTTGGTCTCGGTGATCACGTTGTTGGCGATTAGCGCCATCATTTACTCAATCCTCTTCATGGCACCAGGTGACCCGCTCGGTGAGCTGGCCGCCAATCCAAACGTGTCGCCAGAAGTGCGACAGCGTATTCGTGCCAGTTATGGCCTCGATGATCCGTTGTACATCCAGTATTTCAAGTGGGCCAAGGCCTACTTCATTGATCTGGACTGGGGAACCAGCTTCGTCAGCCGTACACCGGTGATGGACTACCTCATCCCGCGAGTCTGGACGTCGCTGAGTATTACCGGCACCGCATTTGTGCTCGGTTTGCTTATCGCCATCCCCATTGGTGTGGTTTCCGCCATCAAGCAGTACAGCTGGTTCGATAACATCGCCACCACCTTCGCCTTCATTG
>CAZYDY010000404.1:0-1704 GCA_964646245.1 uncultured Sphaerobacteraceae bacterium | reverse complement strand
TGCCCGGTGATCCTGGCTCCGCGCTATTGGCACGGTTCCGTGGCCAGGGAGACATTCGGCCAGAGACTATCGAAGCCATGAGAAAGGCATACGGTCTCTCGGACGATCCGCTTATCATTCAATACTTTGCTTACTTGCGAAATATCTTGTCGGGGGAGTTTGGTGTCTCCACATCCTGGTTCCCGGCGCCCGTGTTCGAGGTTATCAGCACAGGACTTCAGTGGACACTGATCCTTATGGGAACTGCGCTGGTGATTAGCGTTGGCATAGGCAGTATGTTAGGTGTTATCGGATCCTGGAGGCGCGGTACGTGGATGGATAACATCACACCACCCTTCTTTGTATTCCTCGGGTCGTTGCCGTATTTCTGGATTGCGCCGCTAATTTTGTTCGCATTCTCGTTCAGCCTCGGCTGGTTCCCCGCTCGACACGCATATGACACCGCGCTTTCTCCGGACTTTAGCTGGACCTATCTCTCAAGTGTTCTGAGCCACATGGTGCTGCCGGTTCTTTCAGTGGTGATCGTTTCCATTGGTGGTTGGTTGCTTGGGATGAGAAATACCATGATCACCATCCTGGCGGAAGATTACGTCACCATGGCCGAAGCCAAGGGACTGAGCACACGGCAGGTAATGCTCCGGTACGGTGCCAGGAATGCGTTGCTTCCGCAACTCACATCCTTTGGCATGGCGCTCGGCTTTACTTTGAGCGGTTCGCTCTTCACCGAGATGGTCTTTGCATACCCAGGGCTTGGGTATCTGCTTATCAACTCTGTACGAAACCTTGATTATCCGTTGATGCAGGGATTGTTCATGATGATCACATTTGCGGTCCTCCTGGCGAACTTCGTCGTTGACCTCCTGTATGTGCGGCTCGATCCGCGCATTCGAAACTAGGAGGCAAATATGAGTGCAAATGTAGACCTGACCGCAGCTGCCGTTGAAGCTGACGATCCAAACTCTCCCGATCCTTCGCCGAGGCCAGTTCGCAAGGCCAAGCGCGCCTCAGGCGTAGTCGGGTTGCTGTTCCAAAACGGGAAAGCCTCCTTCGGCGCTGCAATTATCGTCTTTTACCTGGTTCTCGCGGCACTGGGACCGTGGATTGCCCCATACGACGCAACCGAAATCGTTGCCCGTCGCCACGAACCACCCTCCAGCGCACACTGGTTTGGGACTGATGGTTCGGGCAAGGATGTACTGTCGCAGACCATTATCGGCGCCAGGTCATCTCTCGCTACTGGTTTGATCGTTGGCACTATTGTCACCATTGTTGCCATTCTCGTTGGCATGACATCCGGGTACTTGCGGGGTCGTGTGGATGACATTCTCACGCTGCTGACGAACGTTGTCTTGATTATTCCCGGATTGCCGCTTCTTCTCGTGTTGGCGGCCTTCCTGCCGCCAGGATTCTGGAGCATTGTTTTCGTACTTTCTGTAACTGGGTGGGCCTGGGGAGCGCGCGTGCTACGCTCGCAAACCATGTCTATACGTGAGAAAGACTTCGTCGCTTCAGCAGTCACCATCGGTGAAAGCAAGTTCAGAATTATGATCCGCGAGATCCTGCCAAACATGCTCAGCATCGTGGTGGCCGGATACCTCGGCGCGGTGAACTATGCCATTGGAGCGCAGGCTGGTCTCGAGTTCCTCGGACTTGGCAACCCAAGCAATGTCAGCTGGGGAAATAACCTGTATTGGGCCCAGAACA
>CAZYDY010000403.1:0-1707 GCA_964646245.1 uncultured Sphaerobacteraceae bacterium | reverse complement strand
CCAAACAGTGCCGTTGGTATCATCGAGCGGTTCACTGACGAGCATCCGGATTTCGGCAAGGCCGCGCATTTCTCCACTATCCCGGTGTTCAAATTTTCCTGGCCGGAGTATGAGCAGGACGAATGGTACGAAACCAAGGTGAAGTGGCTGCTGGAAAACAACTACGAAATCGGTAACCACACGTCGGATCACATCGACATGACATCGGCGGATTCGGAGACCTTTGCCCGCAACATCGCCGAGCCGTACATCATGGTCAGCGAGATTGTTGATCCAGGCGACGCGAACTTTGCGATGGGCGTGCTCACCCTCCCGTACGGTGCGTATGAGGAAGGTGGCTGGACCGGCGACAAATTCGAGTACCTCGCCAACGGGTTTATGTGGGAAGGCCACGAGATTCCCGTGGAAGGAGTGCTTCTGGTGTGCTGTGGAGCCAACCAGAGCCCGTTCCATGATGACTATCGGCGCCTCTGGATTGCACGCATTCGCGGCGATGATCCGGATTACGCACGCTTCAGGGAAGAAATCGAAAAAGGCTGGGTGATTCTGTACACCAGTGATGGAAACCCGGATACCGTTACCGTTCCCTGGCCACTCCCGGAGTCACAATGGGGTAAGCTGAATGTAGACGCGATCACTGGTCGTGGTCTGACGCTGGTTAAGTATCACCCGAAAACCGGCAAGATATTCACCGCAATCGGGCCTCGAGACCAACATGCGTATAATTGCATAGAACGTGCGCGCGTATCGGCCTGATACCGGCACCGTATTCTTCCCCGATATACGTACAGGACATTCCACCATGGCAACCGTATCGGCAACTGATTCCATCACCACCACATCGCCAGCGCGAGAGCGCAAGATTGTGGTCGCCAAGGAGCTTGGCTATTGTTGGGGCGTTCGACGCGCCGTCAACCTTATTGAAGACGCCGCCTCGCCAGAAGCGCGGGTCGCTCCGATTGGCGATATCATCCACAACCCGCAGGTTGTGCAGCGGCTTCGTGGCCACGGCGTCGAAGGCGCTACTTCTGTGGACGAAGCAAAGGAACGTGGGTTCAACCGCGTGGCCATTACTGCACACGGCATGGGGCCGCACCTGGCCGAGCAGGCCAAGGCCAGCAATATGGAGTTGATTGATACCACCTGTCCGCTGGTGATCAAGGTACAGCGCCTCGCACAGAAGCTGGTGCGCCAGGGGTATTACATCGTCATGTATGGCGATGATTACCATCCTGAAGTGAAGGGTGTACTGGCCTGGGCCAACACCACCAAGAGCTGCGCCGCCAAGCATATCGAGGACCTTCCATGGAACGCACCACGCGGTAGCAAGGATCCGGATGCAATTGTGCCACCGCGCAAGGTTGCACTCGTGAGCCAGACCACCAAGAACATCTCCGAGCTGATGGCGTTCAGCAACGAGCTGCAGAACATGGTGATCCCGGAAGGCGGCGAGTTCCGACTTTGCAATACCATCTGCGAGCCCACCACCGAGCGTCAGAATGCCCTCAAGGAACTCAGTTCCAGTGCGCACCTGATCCTCGCAATCGGTGGCAAGAAGAGCTCAAACACCGCCCGACTTGCAGACGTTGGTAACCAGATGGGTGTGCAGAGCTATCACATCGAGAGCGAAGACGATATCAAGCAGGAGTGGCTGGATACCGTGGCCGACGGCAATATCGGTATTACTGCCGGTGCCTCCACACCAGA
>CAZYDY010000402.1:0-1707 GCA_964646245.1 uncultured Sphaerobacteraceae bacterium | reverse complement strand
AAAATCCACTGGTGGGAGGAATACACTTCCATGTGGGGTGCCGAGATCGATAACAACCCGAGCCCGGGGAACAAGCTCGGCGGACTCACCACCATCTATGAAAAGAGCCTTGGTGCTATCGCCAAGGCTGGCACAACACCGCTTGTGGATGTACTCGATTATGCCGAACGCATTACCAAACGCGGCTTCCTTCATATGGATACACCCGGTTTCGATCCGGTAAGCGTTACGGGCCAGGTGGCTGGCGGTTGCAATATGGTGGTGTTCACCACCGGGCGGGGCTCCGCCTTTGGTTTCAAGCCAGCCCCGAGCATTAAGGTGGCCACAAACTCAACGCTTTACTCCAAACAGGAACCTGACATGGATATCAATGCAGGCAAGATGCTGGATGGCGTGAGCCTGGAAGAAATGGGCGAGGAAATCCTCGATCACATCCTCCGCGTGGCCAGCGGCGAGCAATCGAAGAGCGAAGCAGACGGTATCGGCGAAGAAGAGTTCAATCCGTGGATTCTGGGAGCAACACTGTAGCGGAGGAATCATGACGCACTCGCCAATCCCCTTCCAGGAACTCTACGACCGCGCGTTGGAAGATACGCAACAGAGCACCAGCCTCACCAACTTCCAGACCTCGTGGCGCACAACACGTGACGCCCAGTTCAAGGACGTCGATTTCGGTGAACAGCGTGACCTCATGAAGGCGGCGAAGACGGAAGCCATCGACAACCTCGATGAATACCTGGATCAATTCATCGCAGCGGCCGAGCGGGCCGGTACAACCGTCCATATGGCCGAAACCGCCAAAGACGCAAACGACATCGTCCGCCAAATTGCCGCAAGGCACGATGTAAAGCTGGTCGCGAAATCCAAATCCATGGTTAGCGAGGAACTGTTCCTCAACGACGCATTGGCCGAGGACGGGATCCAGGCCGTAGAAACCGATCTCGGCGAATGGATCGTGCAGCTCCGCAAGGAACGCCCCAGCCACATGGTGATGCCAGCGATTCACCTGAGCCGGCAGCAGGTCGGCGATGCATTTAGCGACTACTTCGGTCGCGAGATATCTCGGGACGATGTTACCGAACAGGTAACCGTCGCGAAGGATGAGATTCGGGACGTCTTCTTCCGCGCGGGAATGGGTATTACCGGAGCGAACGCTCTCATTGCCGAAAGCGGTACCGTGATGATGGTCACCAATGAGGGCAACGGACGCCTCACCTCCTCGATCCCACCGGTGCACGTGGTGCTGGCAGGTATCGAGAAGCTGGTGCCAACCTATGAAGACGCGATGACTCAGGTGCGCTTGTTGGCACGCAACGCCACAAGCCAGCGCATCACCTCATACACAACCTTTATCCAGGGGCCAACTCCCGGCCACGAGCAACATATCGTGCTGGTAGATAACGGTCGCCGCAAGATGCGCGATCTTCCCGAGTTTCGGGAAGCGCTACATTGCATCCGCTGCGCGGCGTGTGCCAATGTCTGCCCGCCCTATCGCGAGGTGGGTGGCCACGTATTCGGCCACGTCTACACCGGGGCTATTGGCCTGGTAGTGACGCCGTTTCTCCATTCACTGGAAGATATTGCCGGTCCACAGAGCCTTTGCCTCAGCTGCAACGCCTGCGAGATCGTGTGCCCGGTAGATATCCCGTTGCCCCGCCAGATCCTGGATGTGCGCGATATGGTGGTGCAGCAACAGGGCATGAAACC
>CAZYDY010000401.1:0-1710 GCA_964646245.1 uncultured Sphaerobacteraceae bacterium | reverse complement strand
GCATGATGCCCGGTGATCCTGGCTCCGCGCTATTGGCACGGTTCCGTGGCCAGGGCGACATCCGGCCAGAGACGATCGAAGCCATGAGAAAGGCGTACGGTCTCTCGGATGATCCACTTATCGTTCAATACGTTGCTTACATGCGAAATATTTTGTCAGGTGAGTTCGGCGTCTCCACGTCGTGGTTTCCTGCGCCGGTGTTTCAGGTAATCGGTACCGGTTTCCAGTGGACCTTGATTCTGATGGGAACGGCGCTGTTGATTAGTGTTTGCATCGGTAGCCTGTTGGGTGTGATCGGATCCTGGAGGCGTGGCACATGGATGGATAACGTTACGCCACCGTTCTTCGTTTTCCTTGGTTCACTGCCATATTTCTGGATCGCTCCACTTATTCTGTTCGCGTTTGCGTTCAGCCTCGGATGGTTCCCGGCCCGCCACGCATATGACACGGCGTTGTCTCCAGATTTCAGTTGGACCTATATATCCAGTGTGCTCAGCCATATGGTGCTGCCGGTCCTGTCGGTAGTCATCGTTTCGATTGGTGGGTGGTTGTTAGGTATGCGCAATACCATGATTACCATTCTCGCCGAGGATTACGTCACGATGGCCGAGGCCAAAGGGCTTGGTACACGACGTGTGATGATGCGATACGGTGCCCGCAATGCCATGCTGCCGCAGCTCACTTCGTTCGGAATGGCACTCGGATTCACATTGAGCGGCTCGCTCTTCACCGAGATGGTCTTCGCCTATCCGGGCCTGGGATACCTTCTTATTAACTCTGTACGAAGCGTCGACTACCCCCTGATGCAGGGATTGTTCATGATGATTACTTTCGCGGTCCTTCTGGCGAACTTCGTCGTCGACCTCCTGTATGTGCGGCTCGATCCGCGCATCCGTAACTAGGAGGCAGATATGAGTGCAAATGTAGACTTGACTGCTGCAGCCGTAGACGCCGCGGATCCAAACTCACCCGATCCTTCGCCGAGGCCGGTTCGAAAGGCGAAGCGCGCCTCGGGCATAGTCGGGTTGCTGTTCCAAAACGGGAAAGCATCCTTCGGCGCGGCGATTATCGTTTTTTACCTGGTGATAGCTGCGCTGGGTCCCTGGATTGCCCCATACGACGCAACCGAAATCGTTGCCCGTCGCCACGAAGCTCCCTCCAGCGCACACTGGTTCGGGACTGATGGTTCGGGCAAGGACGTACTGTCGCAGACCATTATCGGTGCAAGATCATCGCTCGCTACTGGTTTGATCGTCGGCACTATTGTCACCATTGTTGCCATTCTCGTTGGTATGACATCCGGGTATCTGCGGGGACGTGTGGATGACATTCTCACGCTGCTGACCAATGTAGTGTTGATCATCCCAGGTTTGCCGTTGCTCATTGTGCTCGCTGCTTTCTTGCCGCCAGGATTTTGGAGCATCATTTTTGTGCTGTCCGTCACCGGGTGGGCATGGGGAGCGCGCGTACTCCGCTCGCAAACGATGTCGCTGCGCGAGAAGGATTTCGTCGCCTCGGCTGTCACCATTGGCGAGAGCAAGTTCCGCATTATGATCCGTGAGATTCTGCCAAACATGCTCAGTATCGTGGTGGCCGGGTATCTCGGAGCTGTGAACTACGCTATTGGAGCGCAGGCCGGCCTTGAGTTTCTCGGGCTTGGCAACCCAAGCAATGTCAGCTGGGGAAATAACCTGTATTGGGCCCAGAACA
>CAZYDY010000400.1:0-1714 GCA_964646245.1 uncultured Sphaerobacteraceae bacterium | reverse complement strand
CGCAGGCGAGAGCTGATCGGCGAACCCTACCGGGTTGGATAGATAAACAAGAGAAGGAGCAATTTCAATGAGTGATAACCGAATTCCAGTCGCGATTCTTGGGGCCACAGGCAACGTGGGTCAGCGATTCATCCAGCTTCTGCAGGATCACCCCTGGTTCCGCGTGGCAGAACTTGTCGCCAGCGAACGTAGCGCAGGCAAGTCGTACGAAAACGCGACCGTCTGGCGCCTCGGAGACGATATGCCAGACGATGTCCGCAACCTGACGGTGCAGGATTACAACGCAGACCTCCAAAGTCCACTCGCGTTCTCCAGCTTGCCGAGTGATGTGGCAGGAGATATCGAAGGTCGCCTCGCGGCCGGCGGTGCTGCTGTGGTTTCCAACACAGCCACACACCGTATGGATGACGATGTCCCCCTCGTGATTCCGGAGATCAATCCGGATCACCTCGATGTCATCGAGACGCAGAAAGCCAATCGTGGCTGGAAGGGGTTCATCACCACCAACTCCAACTGCTCCACCATGCACCTGGCGCTCACGCTCAAACCACTGCAGGATCAGTTTGGCCTGGAGAAAGTCCTCGTCACCACACTCCAGGCGGTCTCCGGAGCCGGATACCCCGGCGTTCCAAGCCTGGATATGATCGATAACATCGTGCCGTACATCCCCACCGAAGAGGAGAAGATGGAATCCGAAGCCATGAAGATGCTCGGCGGATTCGCCGACGGCGCCTTCCAGCAGGCAGATTTCGTTCTCTCCGCACATTGCAACCGCGTGCCGGTTCGTGATGGCCACACGGAGTGCGCGTCCGTAACTCTTGGCAGTAATCCTTCGGTCGAAGAGGTGATCGAGGCGTTTACGTCGTTCCGCGGCCTGCCGCAGGAGATGGGACTGCCCAGTGCCCCGAAGCGACCTATTGTCGTTCGCAGCGAAGATAATCGACCGCAGCCAGCGCTCGATCGCGACACGGAGAACGGCATGGCCAGCGTGGTCGGCCGCGTGCGACCATGCCCGGTACTCGGCATGAAATACGTTCTGCTCGGTCACAACACCGTTCGCGGTGCAGCCGGCGCAGGTGTCCTCAACGCCGAAATGCTCAAGGAAAAGGGACTGCTCAACATCTAGTCCGCAAAGATCCTCTACGAGAAAGCGCCGGTCCTGTTTCAGGACGGCGCTTTCTCGCTGTATGATGGTGTCTGGATGTAGAGGAGTGACAGATGAGCGATAGTGTTGCAAGAACCGGGCACCCTGGACCAAATGAGAACAAGGAACAGCGCGCCCGACGATTACTCGTAAATGCGCTGCGAGAGTGCGGCGAACTCGCCGATGGTGTCGAGCACTTCCATGGCGAAGACCTCTTCGATGTTCTGACCTATCTCGATAGCCTGAGGCTGATTATGATCGAAA
Organism: uncultured Sphaerobacteraceae bacterium; assembly: GCA_964646245.1. Classification (GTDB taxonomy): domain Bacteria; phylum Chloroflexota; class Chloroflexia; order Thermomicrobiales; family UBA6265; genus UBA6265. Next base: position 306 of record CAZYDY010000400.1, on the reverse strand, counting down.
ACCAGAACATCCTGATCGGGCTCGTTCGTGGTGATGAAGGTTCGCCTCCAGTACCGCGCGCCGATCGCCCAAAAATCACATAGTGAATTCAAGGCTCTCGCCATCGGCGGGAATACGAACACGAGTCATGTCCACACCTGACTCTGGAAGCGCGCGACGATAATAGTCGCGCGTTTCGTGGCAGTGATTGATCGCCTCCAGGTGCACGATAATGATGACCGCCTCCGGAGCAGCGCGATGGACTGCAGCGATATCATCGGCGTTCATCACGATTGGGTCGCCTTCCAGAAAGCTCGCACCGCTGCC
>CAZYDY010000399.1:0-1745 GCA_964646245.1 uncultured Sphaerobacteraceae bacterium | reverse complement strand
ATGGCGCAGGAGTACTCCAAGGAAGATATCTTCACGATGTACGTGAACCAGATCTTCTACGGAAGCCAGAGCTACGGTATCGAGGCCGCAGCGCGGACCTATTTCGACAAGCACGCGAGCGAACTCACCCTCGCCGAGTCTGCCCTGCTGGCCGGTATTCCGCAGCAGCCAACACCGTTTACACCGACCACGCCAGAGGGTTTTGGTCGCGCCAAGAATCGCCAAAAGTACGTGCTGGACCAGATGCGTACGCTCGGGTATATCACCCGCGAGCAGTACGACCAGGCGTGGGCCGAGCCACTGAATATCGTGCAGGGACAGCAGCGCGGACTGATGATGGCGGCACCACACTTCACGCTGTTTATGCACGATTACATTCGGGAACACTTCGGCGAAGAAGCCATTTATGGCGGCCTCAACTTCTACACGAGTATTGATCTCGATTTGCAGGCAGAGGCCGAGGAAGTCATCCGTCAGGGTGTGGCCAATGTGGCGCAATATGGTCGGAACAACGCCGCCATGGTGGTTATGGTGCCGTGGAGTGGCGAGATCCTGGCAATGGTAGGGTCGGCAGATTTCAATAACCAGGCTATTGCGGGCCAGGTGAATTTCACCACGTCGCTGATCCAGCCGGGGTCGAGTATGAAACCGCTGGCGTACGCTGCGGCCTTCGAGGAGGGTTGGCATCCAGGCTATGTGGTGATGGATGTTCCTACCACCTGGGAGGTACCGGGGCAGGACGATTACGAACCGAACAACTACAGCAAGCTCTTCTATGGCGCGGTGGATGTTCGCCGGGCATTGGCGAACTCCTACAACATCGGCGCGGTGAAGGCCACCGAATATGCCGGGGTTGCCAATGTGATGGATGTTTCCAAACGCATGGGCATGCTCACCAGTTTGGGTGAGGATCCGGGTTGGTATGGTGTTGCGCTGGGCCTCGGCTCTGGTGAGGTTCAGATGCTGGAGCATGTGAACTGTTTCGCCACGCTCGCCAATAACGGGCGGTACGTACCCATAACGCCCATTCAGCGCGTGGAGGATACGCAGGGCAACATCCTGTACGAAACGAACCAGGAAAGCACCAATGAGGTGGCCAGCCAGGCGATCCGATCCGGTGTGGCCTATCAGATCACCGATATCCTCAGTGATGATGAAGAGCGTGAGATGATCTTCGGCTATAACAACGCACTCTCTGAGGCATCACGAGCGCTGGGTCGGGAGACTGCATCCAAATCCGGTACGACCGAGAACTGGCGAGACCTCTGGACGGTCGGGTACACCACGGCCGCGGCTTGTGGTGTGTGGGTTGGTCGTTCTGGTGACGGTGGTGGTGATGTACTCGAGCTGGATGGTACGCCGGCTGCTGGTCCGATTTTCGGCGATATGATGCGGATTCTGCACAACAACCCGGAGTATGCCGAACTCATTGCGGGTCCGGATGGCAATCCGATGCCGGAAGATTTCCCGATGCCAGATGATGTTTCGATGCAGCGGATGGACGCAGTGACGGGGCATCGTCCGGGGTCTGGTGAAACCAAGGAAGACCTGGTGGTTGATGGCCTGGAGCCACAACGAGCGCCCAATGAGCTGAGCGAGTGGGAACGGGACGAGCTGGATAACGCGTTGCGCCAGGTCGATCGTGGAGCGGCGTGGGCCGGCGATGCCGAGAGCACCATCCTTCGTTACGCCAGTGTCACCGGCGTTCGTGAACAGCGAATTGAGCCAACGCGAGACGATGATGA
>CAZYDY010000398.1:0-1750 GCA_964646245.1 uncultured Sphaerobacteraceae bacterium | reverse complement strand
AAGTACGCCGATGAATGGAACGGCCTCGGCATGGATGATGAGACATTCCGGGAGCGCAATGCCCTCCTGGACGAGATGCTGAAGGAAGAAGGTCGTGATCCGAAAAGCGTTCGCCGCTCACTCATGACCGGCAGCATCATCGCCAAAGATCAGGCAACACTGGATGCCGATCCAGACGCGGATCGCTTCGAGGAAATGAAGGGTCGCGGTGCGGTCATCGGCACACCATCCGAGGTAGTGGAAATCCTCGGCAAAAAGGAAGAGGCCGGTATCGAATCAATCATGCTCCAGTGGATGGATCAGGACGATATCGCCGGCCTCGAGTTGGTGGCACGTGAGGTACTCCCACACGTTCAGGGTTAGTTCGTCGGTATTTCGGGTACTTCGATTTCAACGGGCTCGTCGAAGCCGGCGAGATCAATTCTCTTCTCCACGTCCGGGGATTCGTTGGCGAAGATTGGTCCGTACAACTCGGCCCGGTTGATCAGGTTGTCTTCATCGATCCAGAAGGCAACATCAACCGGGCCGGTAGCAAGAAACTGCTCCAGTCCCTGCATGTCCTGCACATCCGTCTCCTGACCATTAAGCTCGCCTATCGTGTCGAAGAGATTGACATAGCCTTCTACAAGCGTGACCCCGTCTCGCTCACCTGTGATCTTGGCTTCCTTGATCAGGTTGATAGAGGCCAGCAGGAGCCAGTCAGGATTGATCATCGTAGCGATCTGGGGTGCACTACCCATGCTCTCCCAGGCACCACCACTCAACGGGTTCTGGACATAGACGTCACCATCTACAACGACCGCGCTGGCAGTCATGGTTTGCGTGAATGCCTTTACAGACAGCGTGGCAGAAACATCCATTGGCCGCCGCACTTCGCCTTCCACCGAAATCAGTTCAACACCCGGAAAGATGGTGCTACTGCCGTTTGTGGTCGTCATCGAAAATGTGAAGGTTTCCAGCGCAAGAACCGCAGTACCTGCAGATCGCAGCACGTCCAAGGCATCCGCGTCGCCCTCGGCCTGACTGGTCGGTGTTGACGTTTGCGCCAACGCGGGGACTACAGTCGCAAATGTGGAGAATGCAAGTGCAGACGCAATCATGGTTCGTCGAGTGATTCGGGGCTGAGAGCTGGCTCGGATGTCGCTGTTGTATGGCATTTCAGGTCCTTTCGCGTTCATGCATTTGGCAGACCGGGTATCCTTGGCAGAGGTGACGTCCGGCACTGATCGACTTCTATAATGTAGCCACCACACCTGAAAACACACTGAAGCTAGCAGGAAGATTACGTGAGCATAGAGTACACCTCATCGCAAGTTCGAGAAGCAACGCCAAACGACATGCCGATACTGGCAGCCGCAATTGGTGAATCACCCGAGACGGTGATTAGCCATCACCTTTTGACATCGCGTACATGTGATGCATGGTTCGTCGGCGACGTACGTCAACCGCGGGCACTCATCATTCAGGGTCACGGGTTCCGAAACGAGCCGATTATCCACGGTCAGCACGCCGACGACATCGCTCGCATTATTCCTTACGTGCAAGGCTGGGAAACGTTCTCTACACCGCTCCACCTCGTGGGAGAGCTCGAACGCGTGGTCACCCACGCACGAGATACAACGTCTCTGCGCACCATCACCGACGTGTATCACGTACTCGACACACCGATCACAGGCGATTTCAGCCATCCGGATGTGCGACTGCTCACCGATGAAGACTTGGCATTGACGATTACGATCGACGAACTGCA
>CAZYDY010000397.1:0-1760 GCA_964646245.1 uncultured Sphaerobacteraceae bacterium | reverse complement strand
GCACACATCTCCCATCCCACCGAGCCGCGCAGGGCATCGATTGGGAATGTTGTGACGAATGCGACCGGCATTACACCTGTGAGGAACACCCGTACTGCGCCCGGGTAGAAGCTGATGGGATAACGTCCCATCTCGGCGACATCCTGTAGCACCATGGGGAGGCCCTCAATAGTGGTTGCCCGGAAAGCGATGTACGATCCTGCCGAGATCGCGGCTCCAAGCAGGATCATTCCGCAACTGAACAAAATTGCCGCCTGAAGTGCTCCCTTCGGTGTCCAGCTCATTGATGCCTGCGAGAGGCCGATGATGAAGACCGCAACGCCCGTGAAGACGTTTGCGATCTGGCCAAGAGAAACGTGGCGGAATGTAACGTAAAACTGGGCATGAACCGGACGAATCAGGATGAGATCGAGGCTCCCTTTCTGCACGTCTTCAGACAGTTTGAACACTCCCTCGCCCATAACCAACGCGTAGAGCGAAATCGCGATGCGAAAGAGCCCTACGAGCGCGAGCGCCTCCCCTGCTCCCCATCCGGCTACGTCATCCGCATAGCTGAACACCAACACCATCGGCAGAATGGTAATGACGGTTTCCATTAGGCCAACAAACGCAATGGTGATGAAGTTGGCTCGATACTGTGTTTCCCGGGCGATGCAGAGCTTCCAGAAGCGCGCGATCATGCGCAGGTACAAATGAAACATGGCTATGCTCCTACCGCGGTGTAGGCGCGGAGTCCGCGCTGCCAGATGAACCATGTGAGTGAGATGAAGCCGGTCATCCAGGCAGACATCAGCGCGAATCCGGCGATGAGCTGATTGGTGGAAAGATCAAACAGCAGCACTTCGAGCGGGAACGAGATGACGAATCGAAACGGCTGCCAATCCAGGAAGCCGCTCATCCATGCAGGGTACATCGCCAGTGGGAAGAGCTGACCAGCCAGAACCATCGTAAGCAGGTGGCGGGTGCGTGCGATGCCAGCGTTATCGTCCAGCCAGAAGCCGAGGGACCCGACGCTGGTGGTGATGCCGAACTCAATGACCACAGCACCGAGTACTGCGATGGTGAAGAGCGTCCACCGGGTTACGTCTGTTGGCAGCGAGAAATGACTTCGGTAAAAGAACCAGACGATGCCGAGTAATGGCAGAATAGCGCCAACTTTTACGATCTTCTCGGCGATGTTGTTCGCCAGGAGGTTGAGCAGGTAGCTTCCTGGCCGGACCAACCAGGCATTGAGTTCGCCGTGGCGGATCATTGAGGCGAGATATTCGCTGTGCCACGTGGAGGTGACGACCCGTACTACCGCCATCAGCAGGTAGTAGGTGACGATCTGTTCCCGATTCAGTGGCAGGTCGGCGCCGCTGGCCTCGACTGTGCTCCAGATAAAGAGCCCCACCACGACACCGGCCACCGTGCTGAGCATGTACACGAAGAACTGCGCACGGTACATCAGCGAGGCGGCGATCTCGATCGAGGTCAGGCGATGCAATAGGCGCAATACAGAGGCGAAGCTCATTGCGACATCTCCCCATTGCGCTGGAAGAATCCACGCATGACATCGTCCAGGTCGGCATCCGTGACACTGAGATCCTGGATCGCTCCCAGTTTCCCAATTGATTCCAGCAGCGAGGAGAGTTCCTCCCGCGTCGATTCGAATACGAGCACTGTGCCTTCATCGTCCTCAACCACGGCATCTTGCGGCCGGATATCGGGCGCGACGGGTTCTGCATAGGCAACCCGTACACGTTTGCGTGGCTGCACGT
>CAZYDY010000396.1:0-1772 GCA_964646245.1 uncultured Sphaerobacteraceae bacterium | reverse complement strand
CCCACCAGTCAGTGTTACATACTAGTCGATCTCGCGATGCTCAATTCAATCGCTATTCGGATTGGTGTCCCTCTTCTCCGGATTGTGCAGGGAATCCTGATCCTCAATCGACGGTGCATCCTCGACGTGACCATCCTGCCCAGGTTGCTTTGCATTTGTAGATATGGGCTCTTCGGTTTCGGAAGTCTTCCCAGCGTTCTTGTTACGCCGTTCAATCTCCTGAAGCGCAACGCCTAGAGCAAGCACAACCGGGATCCAGTAACGCGCTGAGGAGGCAACGGATTCCAACCAAGCCGGAGGGAATCCGATGGTACGAATCCAGGCAATGAAGCGATCGACGAACGTGATCTCTGGAATCCAGCCGAAGAGCCAGGTGAAGGCCCGTTGTGGTAGTTGGAGAATGCCCTGAACCCAGCCTGGAACGATACTTCGAATCCAATCTCCAATCTCAAGATCCGGAATCGGTAGGTGAATATCCAGCCGAGGCAACAAACCCCACAAGATTGCGCCGACACCGAGAATACCGAGGATTGCTTGCAGTGTTGCCTTTATGACGTGGCGGGATGCGTAGACATTCGGATGGTCGTTCGCGAAGTTGGTGACGCGTTCAGCCCACGTACCGGCCGGAGGAGTGAGATCGTGTTCTGGATGATTGGATTCACCTTCAGGATCTTCGCCAGCTGTGCTCTTCTCGGCGTCAAACACTGCCCACGCTCGTTGCGGACTGGATAGTAGTGTCCACTGCACGTAAACATCCATCTCCGGACCCTGCAGGTGCGTAACCTGTGGCCAGGTGGATTGCTGGTCAACGTGTTCTCCGTCGATCAGCAGTCGAGCCACGGGTTCCATGAGCGTCGATTCGACCTCTACTTCGATGAGTTGACCCTGATGACGGAGATGGAATGTGTCTTCGCGAGCGGGTTGCATTCACAGTCCTTCGGCTTCTCATTCCAGATAAAAAGGGAACCCAAGACCAGTGGACGGGAAATGCATCCACTGGTCAGGTTTACAGGCTAACCGACATCTCGGCGATTAGCGTTCCAGATAGCGAGGCCAGTGAGTCCTACCAGCCAGGCGAATGCCACCAGGGCGGCCCAGGGTCGATCGAGGTACTGCGCATAATCTGGATTGAGGTGGCTCATGGCCAGAGAATCTATGGCATTTCCGGGCAGCAGAGACAGTACTCGTTCCTGCACCACGCGGGGAAAGAGCCCACCAAACAGCGCCGGGAAGAACATCGTCACCATGACTACTGCGATGGTAGCGGCAGAGGACCGAAGCAGGAAGCCAATGGCGACCGTGAGGACCGGATAGTAGAGCCCCGATATCGCGAGCAAGAAAACCGTGTTGAAGTCACTGCCGAAGATATCCGCGGTGGGGACATCGTAGCTGCCGAGAATTACCTGGGCGAGCCAGAGACTGGCATACGTGAATACAATCAGTGGCACGATCAGGAACGCGGTGGCCACGATCATCTTGGCGAGTACTACCTGCCAACGGATGGGCGTAACCGTGAATGTCTGCCGGATCATTCCCGAGGAGTATTCGTTGGTGACGACGTTTGCCGCGATGACGAGGCTGATGATTCCGGCGAAGAACACGCCGAGCATTGAGCTTTCCAGGGGCTCGAAGACCGCCCGGTCTGCCTCTGTCCACTCGTTCCAGCTGAATCCTGCTCCCCATGCGAACAGGGCTGCAACGCCAATCGAAAGAACTCCGGCTACTACCAGCAATACAAAGTTGCTGCGCTGGGTAATCATCTTGGTCCATTC
>CAZYDY010000395.1:0-1790 GCA_964646245.1 uncultured Sphaerobacteraceae bacterium | reverse complement strand
GCCTCGAGCTGGAAGTAGCTCATATCCTCGGCACCCATGGCTGGTGGTTTTTCGATCACGTTCTCTTCGCCAACTGCAGCAATCGCTGCCTCGCGGGCGAGATTGGTCATTTCCTCATCGTTTACCGTGGCCGGGTAGCCGCGGGTGTACTCCACCTTGGCGTTCGCACCGAGCGCCTCAGCTGTGGATTTGGCGATTTCGGTAATGCGCTCTTCCATAAGGTCGCGCGTTTCAGGCTTGAAGGTACGAACTGTGCCCTTGAGAATCGCGGTATCCGGGATGACATTGAAGGCATCGCCGCTCTGGAAGACGCAATTGCTCACCACAGCTGAATCCATGGGATCGGTGTTGCGGCTGACCACGGTTTGGAGCGCGACAACGATGTGCGAGCCGACGACAATGGGGTCGACCGTCTCGTGCGGACTGGCACCGTGTCCACCCTGACCCTGCACGGTGATGGTGTAGCCATCGGCGGCAGCCATGATGGGGCCGGAGTTGACGAGGATCTGGCCGACGGGAGTTTCGTTCGCCATATGAAGGCCGAATACCGCCTCGATCGGCGGATCCTTCATCACGCCTTCCTTGATCATCGCCTGGGCGCCGCCTGGTGGGAGCTCTTCAGCTGGCTGGAAGCAGAGCTTTACCGTGCCGCTGAACTGATCCCGGCGGTCCATCAGGAGGCGGGCGAGCCCCATCAGGATGGCGGTGTGACCATCGTGACCGCAGGCGTGCATAACGCCATCGGTCTTGCTGGCGTACTCGACCTCGTTCTCTTCGTGGATTGGCAGGGCGTCCATATCGGCCCGGACGAGCACATTACGGCCGGCACCTTCGGCGGTTCCCTTCACCAGGCCGGTTACTCCGGTGCCACCGATACCGGTGCGGATATCCTCCACGCCAAGTTGCTCCAGGCGCTGGCGGACGAATTCGGCTGTTTTGTATTCCTGGAAACCCAGCTCCGGGTTTTCGTGGAGATGCCGGCGGTCCGCAACCATACCTGGCATGAGCTCATCGACGTCCTGTCGGATTTTCGTGACTTCTGGCATGTTTCTTTCACCTCGGGATAGCGATAATAGACGAACAAGCAGTCGGCGCAGCGCCCAAAGTTGGCACCGTGACGGCTGCATAACTCCACGTCGTTGTGTCGTTGCTGTTAGCATCATCACAATGAATTGACGGTTACGCAAGCGCCTGGACGAGGGATTATGAGCACCACTCCTGAACTAACTGAAGAGACTTCGTACGAGCTGGTGATGCGCGTGCTGAACAGTATTGGCGGGCCGCGCAATGTGTACCGCAATCCGCGCATGGCGTACGCGTTTGATGCCGTGCGCGATATGGAGCTGGACGGATACCAAATCGAAATCCGCTACGGCGAGATTAGCACTCCGGCGATTGCGACCGTTGATGGGTGGGTTTGGGAAATACACGACCAGGATATTGAGCTTCTGATGAAGCCACTGAAGCGGAAACCGAAGCAGGATGGCTGATGTGCGCCTGATGCTGTTGTCGGATTTCCCTCGTTCGGACTGGAGTGCGATTCGAGCCAGGCTGGCCGAGCTCGAGGTGCCTCCGGTGCAAGCCGCATATGGCGGCGTGCCTTCGAAGTTTGTCGATCAGCAAGGAGAACCCAATCGCGAGGTATTCCTCGTGTGTGCAGGCGACACGCTGGTTGGAGTGGGATCCCTGATCACTGACAACCTGCCCTCGGATCAATGGCCACCACAAACACGGGCGGTTCAACTGCGCGGTATTGTGATTGGTGAGAAGCATCAGGGTAAGGGGATCGG
>CAZYDY010000394.1:0-1802 GCA_964646245.1 uncultured Sphaerobacteraceae bacterium | reverse complement strand
GGTGGGCTCGGGTACCTGATGGGCGACGAAGGCAGCGCCTGGTGGATCGGGATCTCGGCACTCCAGGCTGCAGCAGCGGCCGCGGACGGACGAGGACCGGAAACAGCACTGCTCCCGTTCGTGCTGGATCACTACAACCTGCCTACTATTCGACATATCCATACATTTCTTTATGCGGATACATTCTCGCGGCCACTGGTTTCCGGCATCACTATTGATGTTGCAAAGCTGGCCAGGACGGACGATGTAGCGCGAGCAATTATGTCTGAAGCGGGCGAGCGGCTGGCTGGCATGGTATTGGCAACGATCCGGCAGATCCATCGGCCAGGTGATGTTGTGCAGGTGTACCCCACCGGTGGTGTATTCCGTGCGGGCGATGTGGTGATGGAGCCATTCGAGCAAAAGTTGCTTGGCGAATGGCCGGAAGCAGCGATCGTGCAGCCACATTTCGAACCGGTAGTGGGGGCACTGATCCGTGGATACCAGGAGGCTGGAATCGAGATCACTCCTACCCTGCTGGACAACCTGCGCCAATCACCTGATTCGTAACGTAAGGAGCCACACGTGCTATCACGACGCTCATTTCTCGGAATCCCGTTTGCCCTGATGGCTACGTCTGCCCTGGCACAGTCAGGACCGGATGACTGGCAGTTTCAATATCCGATGGGTTTGCCAGACCGGATCCCAGGCGATGGTGTGTACGTGATGCATGGGTATGCGGTGGAGAATGCGCGGTACTACCCCGGGCTGTGGCACACCGGTGAGAACTGGTACGCATTACATGGAGACTCCGCCGGATTACCGGTGTACGCCACGGCAGCTGGTGAGGTTGTATTCGCTGGTTACGACTATCCCGGGCCAGTAGTGCTGATCAAACACGCTGAGGACCTCTATTCCCAATATGGTCATCTCGATTACGAGTTGAATGTAGAAGTCGGTCAGCAGGTACAGCGTGGAGAAGTAATTGGAACGGTGCTTTTCCGGGACGGACCGAATAGCCACCTTCACTTCGAGCTTCGTAACTTCTATCTGGCACCAGAAGTAAATGGAGAGAATCCCCGATACTCCTGGAACTGTGGCGTGAACTGTCCGCCGGGGCCAGGCTACTGGCCGTTTGATGCACCAGAGCACCCTTCCGCAATGGGCTGGCGAAATCCATTGCATGTGATGGGTCATCGCATGGGCGTACCTGCGGGTGCTGAGGTCATGGTTCCGGCGGATAGCTGGAGCCCGCTCTTCTTGCGGTCGTCGCTGGATCAACCGATCCATGAAGCATCTGTATTGCTGGAAGGTGGCACGCGGCTCCGGTTATTGGAAATTGCTCCGGGCCCGGAAGCGAGCGAAACGTATGGTGCAGCAGCGACATCCCTTTGGTATCGGGTACAGGTGCCCGAGTTCCCCGAGCCGAAATGGGTTCCTGCGATATCGCCAACCATGCATGCCATCCAGTCGAATGGACAAACAACCTCCTACGTTTTCAACCTGATTCCGGTACTATAGGCGGGTTTCCGTGGTACACTCCTGAGGTTGCGCGCCAGGGCGGCGCGGTGGTTACGGTGTGCCTGATTGAAGTGGGCCCCAACCGCAAGCGTTCCAGGAAGTAGGAGTTTTCTCATGAGTAATGAGCTGATTCTGATGGCCGAGCCGCGGGAAGTTCACGGCAAGAAGGTCAAAAGATTACGTCGCGAGGGATTGATCCCTGGCGTTGTGTACGGTCCGGTTGTTGATGGCACAGTCAGTGTGTCTGTCAATGATCGCGATTTCAACAAGTTCTTCATGGCACACGGTCATTCCACCATCTT
>CAZYDY010000393.1:0-1810 GCA_964646245.1 uncultured Sphaerobacteraceae bacterium | reverse complement strand
GGAGATGAACCCAACGCAATCGGTGTGGCAACCGGAGTAGATAGCATGCTGAAGAGAAGAATTAACGAAAAGAGCATCGGGACTCCGCATCGTGAGGCGTCAAATCAATCCCGGTCAGTATACCGCCGCAGGTTACCGGTCACGGCCACATTCCTGTCGGCACAATTGGAATCCACCTGCGCAATCGAGCTTTGCGAAGTGTAAACAGCGCTTTGTCGCGAACGGAAATGTCAAGCTGATATTGGCAAAGTAATTGAAATTTGGTCGACCGTGCCGCACAATGCGTTCAGTAGTTACAAATTAAGGAGCACGCGCTCCACGCTTTGCCAACGTAGCATTGGTCGCCGTTCTCGCGAACGCGCACCAATTCGCGACCGTTGAATTCCAAAGCTGACGGCTACTGCCATCACCGCCGGGTGCTGGCGCGTTATGTACAGGAGGCCAATCAATGGCTGAGCAAGGTAAACTCGCTTCACTTTACGAGCAGCTCAAGCAGGGCGGTATCGAACGCCGTGGATTCCTGAAAGGTGCAGCGGCGCTCGGTGTAGCAACACCCGTCTCGATGTTCCTCGCGAACACGGCTGCAGGAAAAACCCGCAATGGTTACGCCAACTACGCCATGCAGGATTCCACCCCCGAAGCAACTCCGGTTGTCTCCGGCGGTATCCCGGAAGTCGGCATGGAAGGCAAAACCCGCGGCCAGGATGGAGAACTGAAACTCCTGCAATGGCAGGCACCCACCCACCTCATGGCTCACCGCGCCACCGGCACCAAGGATTTCATGGCCGCCGATATGGTGAACGAGCCACTGATGCGTTACGCCGCAGACGCGACTCTGCTGCCAAACCTGATCACCGAAGTACCGTCCGTTGAAAACGGCATGTTGGCCGAGGATCTCTCCTCCGTCACCTTCAAACTGCTTGAAGGCGTGGTCTGGAGCGATGGCGAGCCACTTACCGCCAACGACGTCGTCTTCACGTGGGAATGGATCATGGACCTCGATAACTCGTCCGTGAGCTACGATATTTGGTCCTCAATCGACAGCATCGTCGCCGAAGATGACCTCACCGCGGTCGTCACCTTCAAGAGCCCGGCGGCTGGCTGGTATGACGCCTTCACCGGCGGCAACAACGGCCACATCTACCCCTCCCACATCTGGGATGGCGATGTCACCAAGCAGGATGTATCCGATGCGTTCCAGCTGGCACCAATCGGCACCGGCCCATACGTAGTGGTGGACTTCGAGCCGAACGATTCAGCCCGCTATGAAATCAACGAGCGCTATCGCTTCGAGAACAAGCCCGCATTCGCCACCATCGAGCTCAAGGGCGGTGGTGATGCCGCAGCCGCTGCGCGCAGCGTTCTACAAACCGGAGATTACGATTACGCCTGGAACCTGCAGGTAGAGCCAGAAGTTCTCACCAGCATGCTGGCGGATGAAAATCCGGGCGAACTCGTCGTTGAACCAGGCACAAGCCTGGAGCGTATTCACTTCAACTTCACCGATCCAAATACCGAGGTCGATGGCCAATACTCCGAAATGAACACGCCTCACCCGTGGCTCACTGATCCCGACGTTCGCGAAGCCATGAACCTCGCTGTCGACCGCGAACTCATCGCCACAAGCCTCTACAGCCCCGGCGAGCCGCCAACAGCAAACGTGCTGGTTGGTATCCCTGCCTTCGAAAGCCCGAACACCGAATGGGCGTACGATCCGGAGCGCGCCAACCAGATTCTGGATGACGCCGGCTGGACGCTGAACGGAGACGTTCGCGAAAAGGATGGTGTACAGCTTTCCGGTGTGTTCGCC
>CAZYDY010000392.1:0-1825 GCA_964646245.1 uncultured Sphaerobacteraceae bacterium | reverse complement strand
CCAACCAGGCCCAGCGCAAAGAGCCCGCGCGGCCACCGACGGTAGTCGCCCGTCTGTGTCCACGCCGCCATGTTGGCGATGGAGTAATAGACCAGCACGCCAAAGGACGAGAATCCAATAGCGCCACGAATATCCGCTATCAACAGGATGGCAATCACGATTGCCGCCAGCACCACCTCTGCGATATGCGGCACCTTGTATTTCGGGTGGATCGAAGCAAGTTGCTTCGGCAAATCACCGTGGCGAGCCATCGCCAGCGAGGTGCGTCCGATGCCAGCCATCAGCCCGAGCAGGGCACCCAGGCTGGCCACCATGGCCCCGATTCGAAGCACCGGTTCAATCCACGCCTGGTCAGCCGCGTGGACGGCCGTAACCAGTGGAGTAGCAGAAGTACCGATCGCATCCGGCCCTGCAGCGCCCAGGATCACCACTCCCACCACTGCGTAAACCGCCATGGTCAGGAAGAGCGCCAGGGGAATCGCCCGCGGGATGGTGACCTCCGGATCCTTCACCTCTTCGCCCATCGTCGCAATCCGGGCATAACCAGCGAAGGCGAAGAAGAGGAAACCTGCCGCCTGCAGGATGCCGGGGAGGGTAACGTTCTCCCAATTGGCCGACGTCGTGATGTTGGCCACATCCACGCCACCCGTGCCAACAACACCAATCACAAGAATCACCAGTGAAGTCATCGTCATGGTGATGAGAATGCGCGTCATCTGCACGGTGCGAGTAATGCCCCGATAGTTCAGCGCAGCCAGTGCCGCAACTGCCGCGATAGCGATCCATCGCTGCGCGCCCGGGTTGTTCGGCACCGCATAGGTGGCAAAGGCGAGCGACATCGCCGTACAGGAGGCGGTCTTCCCGATCACAAACCCCCAACCGGCTATGAAACCTGCCCAGTTGTTGATTCGCTCACGACCGTAGATGTATGTTCCACCGGAAACAGGGTACTGGGCGGCCAGTTGCGCCGACGCCACTGCATTGCAGTACGCGATAATCGCCGCAATCACCAGCGCCACCAGCACGCCATTACCAGCTGCGTTGGCCGCTGGCCCAAATGCCACGAATACGCCCGCGCCGATCATGGAACCGAGCCCAATCACGACTGCATCCGATAAGGAAAGTTGGCGACTCAGTTGGGCGGGTGCGGGTGTGGACGACATGTCGCCATTTTCTCCAGGGATTAACGAACGTTCCCGAAAGTATAGGCTCCTGCATCCCATTCAAATGCTAACGATGTGTTATGTCTGTTTCGGCAGTAATCCCGCCAGGACATGCAAGATAGAAGAAGCCCTCGTACCCACTTTGTTGGTACAGTACGAGCGTTGAAAGCGAGGTAGATCATGTCAACAACCTACAACGAACGCCTCAGGCAACTTAAAGAGACCGTTCCTCACATCGACATTGAAGAAGCTGTGCAACGTGTGACACAGGGAGCCCGCATGCTGGATATCCGCGAAGCGGATGAAACAGCACAGGGCATTATTGCGGACGCAACGGTGATCGCACGCGGTCACCTTGAAAGTGATATCAGTACGGATATTCCGAATCCGGATACTCCGGTTGTGGTCTATTGTGCCACCGGCGTACGATCTCTCTTCGCCGCAGAATCACTTCAGTCAATTGGCTACACCAACGTCGCCAGTCTCGATGGCGGTATCGAAGCCTGGAAGCAGGCCGGTCTGCCGGTCGAAATGCCGAAGCAGCTCAATCCCCAGCAGAGCCAGCGCTATAGCCGACACCTCCGCATTCCGGAAATCGGTGTAGACGGGCAACAGAAGCTGCTGGATAGCAAGGTTCTGCTCATCGGTGCGGGCGGGCTTGG
>CAZYDY010000391.1:0-1839 GCA_964646245.1 uncultured Sphaerobacteraceae bacterium | reverse complement strand
CTCTCCATGCTGATCGAAGAGTGGCTGCTGGCCGCCGAATACGTGATGGCCCAGGGTAACCCGAACGTGATGCTATGCGAGCGCGGTATTCGCACATTTGAGAATGCCACCCGCAACACATTCGATGTCAGCGCCGTACCCGTCCTGCAAAGCATGACCCACCTTCCAGTAGTGGTTGATCCGAGTCATGCCGCTGGCAAGCGCAAGTTCGTAGATTCACTGGCCCTGGCCGGTGTCGCTGCTGGTGCCGATGGTGTGATTGTGGAAGTACACCCCGAGCCGGACCAGGCAATGAGCGATGGTGCCCAGAGCCTGAACTTCGACATGTTCAATCGCCTCACGCCGAAGATCAAGGTAGTTGCAGATGCCATTGGTCGCGGCCTGCCGATTCCGGATGCAACCGTCGTCTAGCCACACAGCACTGGACTGAATCCAGGCTCAATTTGATACTGATAACCAACCGGTGGGCGAAAGCTCACCGGTTGGATTTTGACCAACTGTTCTTCGAACCCCTTCACCACCTACTGCATACGTACGAAGAAGTCCAAGCCTGTAGTCGCACGCCGCAACCTCAAAGCCACCAGGGAAGAAACATGCCGAGCAGTAAAACCCAATCCAGGATCATGCTCTTCGTCGTATTCTGCGCCTTCATCAGCATTGGATTCCCGGATGCGGTCCTTGGTGTAGCGTGGCCAGAGATTCGTATCGATTTTGATCGTAACCTCGCTGATGTCGGGGTTATCCTGCTCTTCAATTCTATTGGCTACTTCAGTTCCGGAGCTCTCGCCGGATCCATTCTCGCCAGGATTGGTGTTGGCAAGACGCTCGCTTTCAGCACCCTGCTCGTAGCTGCGGGCCTTACCGGATATGCAATTGCTCCCGGCTTCTGGGCGTTGCCATTCATCGCAGTCAGCGTCGGGTTCGGCAGTGGCGCGGTCGATGCCGGCCTCAACTTCTATGCAGCCGAGAAATACAGCAACATGGTGATGAACTGGCTGCACGCCTCCTTCGGGTTCGGTGCCATGATCGGCCCGTTCATCATGGCTGGCACACTCAACGCCGATGCCAGTTGGCGCTGGGGATACGCCATTGTTGCAATGGTGACGCTGGTTCTCGCGATTATCTTCATCCTGGTCATGAACACGTGGGACGAAGACGTTACTCACGTGGAGGAAACCAGCCGTATACCTGCCAGCCGCGTCATGAAGATGCCGCTCGTCTGGCTCCAAATCGGTCTCTTTTTCACCATGGTGGGAATCGAGGCATCTGTCGGAATCTGGACCGCGACCCTCCTGCGTGATCGCTTCATGGAGGATGCCGCCACAGCCGGCGTGTGGGCTGGTCTCTACTGGGGAGCTGTGGGCCTAGGTCGACTTCTGATACCGGTGTTGTTCCGTAATGTGCCGACCGCCCGGGTGATTCAGGGTGGCGCGTGGACTATGTTGATTGCTGCGCTGTTTCTCCTCCCGGATGCAGCCTGGATGACAAAGCTCGGCGTGGTTCTGTTCGGATTCGGCAATGCGCCGATGTTCCCAAACCTGATGACACTCACACCGCACCGTTACGGGCGTGAAGTGGCCATTCACACCATCGGTTTCCAGGTAAGCGCTGCTACGGTAGCCGTTGCTATCGTGCCGAGCACCGCCGGATTAATCGCGGAAAACACCAGCCTGCTCGCTATTCCGGTCGTCATCACGGTTATCGCCGTAGTCGTCGTCATCCTGGAATCACAACTCCGGTCACGAACCGGACACGCAGATACGGTGCACTAACCATGTCAACGAAATCGCAAGTCTCGACAGCGATGATCGTTTTGGTCTTCGCTGCATTCGTCAGTAT
>CAZYDY010000390.1:0-1841 GCA_964646245.1 uncultured Sphaerobacteraceae bacterium | reverse complement strand
GGCGACCAACCACGGGCTCCCCGCCCTGCGCGGCAGCGTTCGACAGGTATCCAGATCAAGGGTGACCTGCTCTACGGCCGCAATGCCGTTCGGGAATCGCTGAGGGCTGGAAAGCGCAAGCATAGTCGACTCTTCATCGCCGAGGGTGTGCGAGAGGATGATCGCATCAGCGAGACAATTGAGCTGGCTCGGCAACAGGAAGTACTGCTTGATCGGGTGCCCCGCATGCTGCTGGATGATCTCACCAAAGGTGGGAATCATCAGGGCGTTGCAATGGAATCCGGCGAGTATCAGTATGTCGATCTCGAAGATGTGATCGAGGCCGAAGGCACGATCCTGATTATGGATCATCTCAACGATCCACAGAACTTCGGCACGCTGATGCGCGCGGCGGATGCCAGCGGCATCGCCGGTATCGTTATCCCGCAGGATCGATCAGTGAGCGTGACGCCGGCTGTGGTGAATTCCTCCGCCGGTGCAGTCGAGCACCTGAGAGTGGCTATGACGCCAAACCTGGCGCGCGCACTGGACAAGATCGAGGAATCCGGCCGATGGATTGTAGGGCTGGACGAAGACGAATCGGACAACAATATCTTTACGACCGAGATCCCTACGCCGGTCGGGCTGGTGCTCGGTGCCGAGGGCAGTGGCCTGACGCCGATTGTGCGCAAGCGCTGCCAGGTGATCGTGAGCCTGCCTATGCGGGGGTCGGTCGATTCCCTTAACGCCGCCACGGCAGGATCGATCGTGCTCTACGACCTGCTCCGCCGTGAGATGACGCAAGGCTAAGCTTCATCCCGGCCTTACGGCCGGGATGATTTCTCCACGATGTATGGGCTCAACAGCTCATCAATCACCTCAACGACCCGGTTACCCGGCTCGACTGAGGGGATGATTTCCCACTGTAGCGCTGCGCCCACTATTGCAGCCATCATTGTCCGACCAAGGCGCTTTGGATCGCACCCTGCGATTTCACCGTGACGTATCGCGTTCTCCAGCATCGCGACAATGTTGGTAGCAAAAATCC
Organism: uncultured Sphaerobacteraceae bacterium; assembly: GCA_964646245.1. Lineage (GTDB taxonomy): Bacteria > Chloroflexota > Chloroflexia > Thermomicrobiales > UBA6265 > UBA6265. The sequence continues at coordinate 814 of CAZYDY010000390.1, read as the reverse complement.
TCCTTCTCTCAAGCTCCAGCTCATGCAACTCCGGTATCGACCAAGCCATGACGTGGAACGCGAGGATGTTGAGTTGATAGAACTGCGAACTAAATTCGTGCCCAACACTCTTTTCGGGCGACCGGAAACGGGCTCTCAAAGCCTCGACTGGTGAGTCGTGTGACGAGATCACGTGTTCGAAGTGTTCCTCAGTGAGACGGTTTCCCCATCGTATGAATGCCTGAAGCAAACCCATCTTGGACCCGAACCTGGACATCAGAGCTGGTCCTGTGCATCCGAGCTCTTTGGCAACTGCGGTCATCGTCAGCTGGGAATATCCATGAGTTTTGATGGCAGTTAGAACCGCCTCAAACGCTTCGGCATCCGAGAAAGACCGTGGGCGACCTATTTCATTTCCTGACTTCGGTGATGGCTGTGTCATACAATCCCCTACACAATATTTGTTTCTTTGTTATCATTAAGTAAGTAGGACTTACTAGTCGACAGCTACTAATGACATTGACTCGTTCAACAACTTGTCCCGGAAACCAAGCCACTTAATGGTCCCACAAGTCAACTCCGAGTTGCACCAAGGGTGACCATTCACATTATTTGGGAGCCGAAAATGTCACCACGCTGTCGCAGTTTGTGTAGAAAACGCGAAGGGAGAACGAAAAGCACGAACCAAAGCTACTCAACTAAACGCTAACCTCATAAGGAGCCAACAGATGTCAAACATGGATAAGAAAACGGTAGAGCAGGAAACACCATCATTCCGCGTTTCTCGCCGAAACTTTTTGAAGGCCGCAGGAGCCGGAACCGCCGTCGCGGGAGC
>CAZYDY010000389.1:0-1841 GCA_964646245.1 uncultured Sphaerobacteraceae bacterium | reverse complement strand
TGTGCCAACACTGGCCAGTCGCTCCCGAACAGCACCTTCTCCACGCCCACCAGGTCGATCACTCGCCTGAACACAGCGGGATCGTAGAGAAAGCTGGTGGCAGCGCTATCGTAGCTCACATTCGTACACGCCAATTTTACTTCTGGCATGAGTTCGTAAAAGGGGAGTCCGCCGCCCCAATGGGCCAACACCCACTTCACTATCGGCACAGTCTCTATCGCGGTGAGAATTTCCTGGGGATGGGCGAATCCCTTGCCGGGATAGACGTGTCCCACGGGCTCGGAGGTGTGTGTCATTACAGGCAATCCGAGTGAAGCAATGGCTGTGAGCGACTCCTGGTAGGCGTCCGAATCGGACCAGCGGAAGCCTTGTCCGTCGGCGTTAAGCTCGCCAAAACCGCTTGCTCCCATATCGGCGCAGCGGGTGATCTCGACTATCGCACCCTCAGACACGGGGTTGAATATCCCCAGCCATTTGATCCGGTCTGGCCAGCGACTGGCGCTCTCGGCGAGGTAGTCATTGTGCTCGGCACATAGATCGTTGCTGCTCCACGGCCAGCCAACGACGATGGAGATATCCACGTCGGTCTTGTCCATGCTGGCGATCAGTTCCTCGGCGGTTCGCATCCTGGCACCAGGGTGCCCGAACGCGATCCCAAACCACGGGTCCTCTTCCAGCAACTGTTCTCGCCTGGAGATCATCTCCGGCGGAAAAATATGAACGTGAGAGTCTACAATCGGCGTGGTCGTCTTCATACGTCCAGTTTACCCGCAACTCTGATACGATTCTTCCGAGTCAGGAGGCTTTGAGGGCAATGATTGCAGGTTTGTTGGGCACCGTTCATCGTGTTGAGCCAGATGCGGTGATTGTGAATGTACAAGGCGTGCTCTACCGAGTGATGACCACGAACCGGGTGGTGAGCGCTGCACCGGATATGCAAGGAGAGCAGGAGTTCCACACGCACATGGTCGTGCGGGAAGACGCCCAGCTTCTCTTCGGATTCCTCACTCCTGCAGACCTGCAGTGGTTCCAGACGTTGATCAGTGTCAACAGCATTGGACCAAGACTCGGCCTCGCGATCCTCTCCAAATTCGCTGCCGACGAGCTTCTCACCGTCATCGCCAACGAACAGATCGACTTGCTCACTACTGTTCCGGGTGTGGGTAAAAAGACAGCAAGTCGAATTCTGCTGGACCTTCGCGGCAAGCTGCCGGAGAACATCGACGCGCAGGTCGCGAACGTCAGCCACACGAACGACGATGCAATGGAAGCCCTGCTTGCCCTCGGCTATACCTCGATTGAAGCAAAGGGTGCGCTTGGCAAAATCAAAATCCCCGACGGGGCGACCGTCGAGGATCAGATTGTGGCTGCGTTACGAGAACTTGCCGCTGGCTAATACGCCGCGTCATTCCAAGCATTACGATCCTGGTTCGTCAGGATCCGCGTTTCTGCCGCCGGATGATCGAGGCGGCGTGGCCATCGAGACCTTCCGCCTGCGCGATGCGTATCGTCGCATCACCCAGCGCGTCGATGGCCTTGTTGTTGCCTGCAGCCAGCGAGATGATCTTCTGGAAATCGAGCACATTTGTCGGTGAACTGAAGCGTGCCGTGCCGCTGGTTGGCATCACGTGGCTTGGACCAGCGGTGTAATCTCCCAGTGCTTCAGGACTGTTCTCGCCCACGAAAATCCCGCCCGCATTCTTTACAAGTGGCACCAGGGCCCACGGATCGCTCACCAACAGGCACATATGCTCCGGCGCATAGGCGTTGGCGCAATCGATTGCGGCCTCAAGAGAATCCACCAGCGCGATCACTCCATTCGCTTCCAGCGACGTGCGGAT
>CAZYDY010000388.1:0-1846 GCA_964646245.1 uncultured Sphaerobacteraceae bacterium | reverse complement strand
AATGCCTGCAGCGGTGCAGCAGCAAACTGCATAGTCGGGCCGGTGCCTTCTATGGCGGGATCAACACGGAGATACAGCACGAAATCGATACCGGAAAGTTGCAAGATATGCGCCCCCCGGAACGATCCGTCACCCTCTTCCCATTCAATTGAATGCGTTGGTGGAGCATCGAATTGGTTGATGAGCACACCGGAAAGACTGTGATACACGGCGCTCATGCTCAGGTTCAGGTCTTCATCATGAATGAACATGATGGCGTAGATACTGATCTGGCCATCGAGCATGACCATGGTGGAGAAGTCATCCTCAGCGATCAGGCTGGCACTCCAGTTATCGTTCCAGGCCATCGTGTGATCGCCGGTTTCCGTCACGAAATCAGAGCCACTCAGCGTCTGCGCCGCCGACATCATCGGTGCCGAAAACATAAGGATTACAGCCATAATCACGAGCAGGGCTCGCGGTGACCAGTGCCGTTTTTCGGTTGTGAGGGCTGGTTTCAGCGTCCTCATAAATGCCCTTTACACAAGCCTGATGCGTAGCAGAAAGCACGCACGCTTCAACGTGGATATACAACCTCTGGCACCTTAACGGGTGATCATCCCATTTGGTTCCCGATTTTGTGGCAGTTTGTATCACATTGCTGATATTGCCATAACGCTTCCCGCAGTGTGATTACGGAATGCAAAACACCCGTCGACTCGCTTGCGCGAATCGACGGGTGCCAGCCGATATGCTATTCGTATTCCGGCATGCTCAGGAAGGATGGACCTTCGTTACGAGATCGCTTGAGCTCGTAGAAGCCTTCAACCTGGGCGAGTGCCAGCAGGCCGTCCCAAAGGAGGCCAGCATCTTCACCCGTTGGTGGAGGAGTCATAACCGGGCCGAAGTAGGCGCTGGTTCCACCATCCTTGCGCGGGAAGTGGATGACTGGTGTACCAACATCGTTGCCAACAGCATCCATACCAGCGTGGTGGCTCTTCTTCAGCGCTTCATCCAGGCTGGAATCATCGGCGCGTTCAACCAGGTCTGCACTGAGGCCAGCAGCTTCCACTGCCTGCTTGTAGGCACTGCTGCTGAAACCACGCTTGAGATTGTGACGAAGCGTCGCGAGCTTGAGGTAGTACTCACGCAGTGCTTCCTTGCCACCCTCTTGTTCAACGGCGATGGCGAGCCGCACCGGGCCCCAGCCATTTTCCATCATCTTGCGGTAATCGTCGGTAAGACCTTCACGGCCATCATTGAGATGGCTCAGGCTCATGATGTTGAAACGGGTACGAACTTCACGAACCTTCTCAACCTCGAGCATCCACTGGGCGGTCATCCAGGCCCAGGGGCACATCGGGTCAACCCAAATATCGACTTCTTGTTTCATACGAGATACCTCCATTTGAATACGGGCACCAAAATCAGGCCACCCGCATGCGAGAATTGCTACTTACTAATAGTAACACGACTTGGCCAATAGCCAATATCCTCCTGCTGGATTTCCAACGTCAGTGGCCGAGAAATTGCGTACGGCTCTTTGCAGGAGAGAATTGGATACGCAGCTACTTAAGTTCCGCCGAACAGGGATCAACACCCCAAATTCCAGAACAATTTGACGCCTATCGGTTTCAATGGAACGATTAGTTCATATACGCAATACAGGTACCCACAACAAGTGGGAGTTTCCAGCCGTCGTAGAGGCTCTCTCCTCCCCGGCATTGGGAAAGGCTTTTGCCTTTAACCATCGAGTACTCCCCCTGGGTGGATACAGAAAGGCACAGTGCATCATGATGAATCGACGACAGTTCAACCAGCTGCTTGGTGTGGGAACACTGGGATCACTATTGGCGAGCGCGCCATC
>CAZYDY010000387.1:0-1854 GCA_964646245.1 uncultured Sphaerobacteraceae bacterium | reverse complement strand
TCCAGAAAGCCCATTGAGGTCATCCTTTCTGTATACGTACGATACCCCCAATAACCAACTATTCTACTTCATGCGGTGCATTAATCGGCCAGCGGCCTAGTATTGAACCAGGCTGTAGTACGGATAATCACGTACTCGCTCGCGGCCATTCAAATCCATGAGTTCCGCCAGGAAACTGATCCCGACGATTTCACCACCGAGGCTCTCCACCAGGCGAATCGTCGCTTCCACCGTGCCACCCGTAGCCAGCAGATCATCGACGATGATCACGCGCTCACCCTTCTCAATTGCATCGGTGTGAATTTGCAGCGTGTTGGTGCCGTACTCGAGCTCATACTCTTCCGTGAGTGTTTCCGCGGGGAGCTTGCCAGGCTTGCGCACCGGCACCACACCAGCGTTCAACTGATACGCCATCGGTGTTCCGAAGATGAATCCGCGACTCTCGATCACTACAACCTTGTCAATGCGCTCATCCCTGTATGGTTCCAGCAGTCCATCGATTGCATCCCGAAAACCCTCCGGATTCGCCAGCAGGGTGGTGATATCTCGGAACATAATCCCTTCGATAGGGAAATCAGGAATATCGCGGATAAACTGCTTGAGGTGCGTATTCATATCAGTCATGATGAAGCGATATCCTTGTTCAGGCAGGCGGCAGTTGGGCTGCAAGGCAAACCATCGGTAAGTGTACCGCACGCATTTTAGGGAGGCTGAGGGGTGCTGAAGTCACAATGTCTGTAAAGTTCACCCGCGCAGGAGTCCGGGCCGGGCTGAAATCTACTGCACCGCTCGGGCTGCCAATTGCCGCCTACGGCTCCGTTTTCGGCATGTTGGCCCAGCAGGCAGACGCCTCTCTGCTGGAGGCCATGCTCCTCAATCTCTTCGTCTTCGCCGGCGCGGCCCAAATGGCGGTGATGTCCTATTGGGAACACCCGCTTCCACTGCTCACAATCGCTACCGTAACGGCGCTCATCAACTTGCGCCTTGTGCTCCTTACAGCCTCGTTACGCCCGTGGCTCAAATCCCTTCCAGGCCGAATCGTGTACCCGATGCTCCACAACGTCGCCGATGAAAGCTGGAGTGTAGCCATGATGCGCTACCGCCTCGGCGAGCGCGATGCTGGCGTCGTCCTCGGCTGCAACCTCGTTGTCATTCTCGCCTGGTTCCCGGCCACACTGGTTGGCTGGCTCCTGGGTGGACGTATCGGCGATCCCTCCGATTGGGCGCTCGATTTCGCGTTTACCGCAGTATTTGCGGCCATGCTGTTTGGCGGGTTCAGGAGCCGACGAGATCTCGCTCCCTGGTTTGCCAGTGGCTTCGCCGCCTGGCTGGTGTGGTGGCTCATTCCCGGCACCTGGTACGTGCTGGCTGGTGGAGTCGCAGGTGTCGCCGTGGCGGCACTGCGGCCGGATCAACGGGATCACGAGCCAGTGCCTGATGCTGAGGCCACACCATGAGTGACTGGTTCAGCATCCAAACGGATTCCCTCTGGGCCATCGCCATCATGGCCGCCATCACCTATGGATTCCGCGGTGGCGGCTACTGGTTAATGGGCCGGGTCACGCTCTCACCACGTATGGAAGCCGGCCTCGCGTACCTTCCCGGAGCAGTCATCACCGCACTCGTCGTTCCCTCCATGCTGGAGGCCGGCGTCCCGGGCGTATTCGGTGTAGCAGTGGTGGCACTGTGTATGTGGATCCGACCAAATCTCTTGCTGGCGATGACAGCCGGCATCGTCACCGTGTGGCTGATACGACAAATCTTCTAGGCGTCAGGGCATTGCATCGAAAATGGTATGCTGCCAAACGGTGTGTCATCCCTTGCCAATCGCGATTTGGCTGAATCCGGCAAGGC
>CAZYDY010000386.1:0-1858 GCA_964646245.1 uncultured Sphaerobacteraceae bacterium | reverse complement strand
TCCTCGCTTGCACCCTGGCTCACGAGTTCTGCTCGGACTTTGTCGGGTCCGATCTTGTCCAGCTTGTCGATAGAACGGAACACACCTGCGGCTTGCTCTGCAGGAACACCGGCCATCATCGCCAAACCTTCGAGCAGTTTGCGGTGATTGATGGCAATCACAACGTTGTTGAGGCCGATTGCGTGGAATGCATCGACAAAGGTGCTCAGGGCTTCGGCATCCCCAAGTGTGCTGTTGACACCGACGATATCGGCATCGCACTGCCAGAACTCGCGGAATCGTCCGCGCTGTGGCTTTTCCGCCCGCCACACAGGTGCCATGTGATAGCGCTTGAACGGCATCACAATGTCGTTCTGGTGCATGGCGACGAAGCGGGCGAGGGGAACCGTGAGGTCATAACGCAGGCCCACCTCCCGGTCGCCGGCGTCCGTGAAGTGATACATCAGCTTTTCGTTTTCGCCGGCCTTGCCGGTAAGTACCTCCATGTACTCCAGCACTGGCGTATCGAGCGGCTCGAAGCCGTGCGCCTCGAACACATTGCGAATGCGGCGCATTACTTCCTGGCGAAGCAGCATCTGCTCGGGAAGGTAATCCCTGAATCCTTTGAGGATTTGTGGTTTACGGTTTTGTGACATTGGTATCTCCGTCAGGCCTGTTTGCGGATTTCGTGCACAACATGACCCAGCTCCGGGCCGATGAGTTTCTCGAGTGCCAGCCGAACTGCGTTCGATGATCCTGGCAGTGAGAAGATGACTGTATCGCCATGGATTCCGGCCGTTGCACGACTAAGCATGCTGGCCGAACCCACCTCCTGCCAACTGAGCATCCGGAATATCTCACCGAAGCCCGGCATATGTTTTTGGATAAGTGAATCGATGATCGGGAACGTTACATCGCGGCCGGCGATGCCTGTACCGCCATTGACGATGATTGCACTAATGGCATCATCCGCCAGCCACGCATCCAGTTGGGTGCGGATACGATCGGCATCGTCCGGGACGATCTCGTAGCCCTTCTGATCATGACCGCGAAATCCGAGATGCTCCCGGATCATTTGGCCGCTGGAATCGTTCTCTTTGGTGCGGGTATCGCTGACCGTTAGCACCGCGAATCCGACGCTTTGTGGCGCCTCGTCACGATGCTGTTGTGTAGATGCTGAACCCTGGAATGGATTGTCGAACACGGATGCTCCCTTGTGATTGCGATCACGCCGAAATACGCGGATAGCAGCGGGAATTGTACGCCATGATTCGGTAAAGTGGACTACCCGACCACGATTGCGTTTTCATAGTGGACCAGATCAAGAATCTCTCCGTCCGGAGCGAGCGTGACACCCACAAGGTCGATCCGCCAAATCTTGCCTTCAACGTCCGGGTGCATGGTGGAGTACATCTCACCCGTGCGGAGCAGAATCCCTGCCTGCTTCTTGCTGACACCTTCTTCGGCACGGCCGGCGATTTGGCTGCGTCTCGCTTTTACCTCAACAAAAACCAGTTCGTCGCCATCCATCATCACCAGGTCCAACTCGCCGCGCATATGTCGCCAGTTACTGGTGCGATGGACGTAGCCCTTGCCCTCGAGATGGCGGCGAACGGCGCGCTCGGCAGCAGCGCCGATAGTCTTGCGGTCATCGATCATGGCCGTGCTCCAATGCGGCCGCCCTTACGGGCGCATAACAGTAGCGATGTGCGGGGCAGGGCCCGAGTGTCATGATGGCCTCCCGATGCGCCTTCGCGGCGTAGCCTTTGTGTGAGGCAAAGCCGTAGCCCGGCCAGGTTGAATCCAGTTCGATCATGATTGTATCCCGCGCCACTTTCGCGATGATCGACGCTGCCGCGATTGAAAGCGATAGCGCATC
>CAZYDY010000385.1:0-1863 GCA_964646245.1 uncultured Sphaerobacteraceae bacterium | reverse complement strand
TCAGGCAGGCTCGCGGCGCGGCGCGCCCTGAGCGATGTGGTGGCCGCACTGGCATCTCACAATCACACACTCACGGTAATTGATTGCCATAGACAGCCTGACTTCGAGCGTGAACTGCGCCGACAAGCTCCTGACCTGGATCGTGTCATTGTGATCGGTGGCGATGGCACCCTCAGCAGCACGATAAACGCTGTCGTCTCTTCAGAGAATCCCGCGCTGCCACTGGCATTTGTACCAACGGGTCGAGGTAAGGACACCGCACGATCGCTTTCATCGTGGACTGCATCCGCAATGACCGGTGGACGGTTTGAACTGGCGGAATCGACGCAGGTGGACCTCGTGAGAATTAAGCTGCAGGGCGGCAACAAACGATACGCGATCAACCTCTCCAGTATCGGTGTTGGTGCGCATGCGGCGGCCATGGCCAACAGAATCCCGCGAATTTTCGGTTCACTATCCTACGTACTGGGAGCCGCCAAAGGATTTGTTCCCCTGCGGCCATTTCAGGCGACCTTCACCATTGATGGAAAGAGGCACAACGTTGACAATGCGCTACTGATAGCGGCGTGTAACGGGAAATCATTCGGGGGTGGTATCTACATCGCCCCGGAAGCGCAGCAAAGAGACGGCCTTCTTGACATCGTGGTAGCCAGTAACGCGAATCTTGCCGACCTGGCGCTCCAACTCGGCAAGCTGAAATCTGGTACACCGTTTGACCACCCTGCTCTCTCCCGCTGGCAGGCTGAGTCGATAGAGATCGAACCAGTGGATACTATTCACTTCGAAGCGGATGGCGAGGCGCTCTCGTCGCAACCAATCCGATACGAGATCGTGCCAAGTGCACTCAACTGGATACAACCATGACCCGCAACTTACAGCGAACAAGCGACCAATGGCGGTCACTCTTGAAGAAGAATCGGATTAAGCCGACGAAGTCCATGGGGCAGAACTTCCTCACCGAAACAGCGGTCGTCGAGGAAATCGTAGAGATCGCAGGAATTAGTGCGGGCGACCTCGTAATCGAGATTGGTCCAGGGATGGGCATCTTGTCGCGTCAGATTATTTCCTCCGGTGCTGAGCTTATCGCGGTGGAACTTGATCGTGAGTTGGCGGCATTACTGCGGCAGGATCTCGCTGGCCAGGATTCGTTCACCCTTATTGAGCAAGACGCCCGGTATATTGACACCGCAGAGATCACGGGCAACAGACCATATCAGGTGGTGGCGAACCTGCCCTACAGCGTGGCAACTGTGATCATGCGCAACCTGATGGAATCCGCTCATCCTCCCATTCGCATGACTGTCATGGTGCAGCGCGAAGTCGCCGAGCGCATGACGGCCGAGCCCGGCTCCATGAGCCTGCTCGGGCTGGCGACGGATCTGTACGCCGATTCTGAGATCGCGATGATCGTGCCGAAGGAGGTGTTCATTCCACCGCCCAAGGTGGAATCCGCCGTGGTGAGGATGGATATACGGCCAGAGTTGCGCGGCACGGCACAAACGCGCGAGCGGATGTTTGAGTTGGCGACGATGGCATTTCAGCGCAAGCGCAAGACGCTCAGCAACGGTCTATCGATGGGACTCGACCGGCCCAAGGCAGAACTGGATGAGATCCTCGCGAGCGTGGAAATCGATCCAATGCGGCGTCCCCAGACGCTCGGAGTGGATGAGTGGCTCCGCGTTGCTGAGGCGCTGCCGTGAGTTCCGTACGGATCCTGGCACCAGCAAAAGTGAACCTGGGTTTGGCGATTCTGGGCAAGCGGGCAGACGGCTACCATGACATTGACACGATCATGGCAATGGTCGACCTCTACGATGAGATCACCATTTCCCCGACATCGGAACCTGGGGTCACCATCGCCGG
>CAZYDY010000384.1:0-1869 GCA_964646245.1 uncultured Sphaerobacteraceae bacterium | reverse complement strand
ATGGGATTTGATGAGCGCGCCGGCCTGGAGTTCCCAGGGTTGCATCCGATCTGATAATTTGAACGAAGTTCAAATTATCAGATTCCCCCGACAGTCCGGCATCGCTGGACTGTCGGTCCAAAAACTCGGCGAGGTCTAACTTTGGAGGACTTCCTGGATGAACCAGAAACCCCCTATCTGTGCCGTCTACATCATCTCCAACCCCAGCCGCTCCATCTACGTCGGAGCCACACAGGACCTCGAACGCCGCATCCTCGAGCACAAGATCAAACACTTTGCCGACTCCCATTCGGCCCGATACAACATCGATCGACTCGTCTGGTGGCAACAATGTGACGATTGGGCCCAAGCCCATTCAGCAGAGTTGAAATTGAAGAACATGCATAGGGTCCAAAAGACTGCTTTGATCGCAGAAAACAACCCGAAATGGCAAGACCTCAGCTATGCTCTGTTTGGATGGAGTTCGAGCAGATTCAAGCCGGGGGTGAAGTAGCGGTGGGTTCATTTTTGGACCGACTACGGCTGACGCCTCCGTCGGGGGATCCTGCGAAACCACTGCGTGGTTCGCAGGACTCATCTCATGCCTGGAGAATGGCCTGGACCCTCGGCTGGACCGAGATGGTCAGCTGGGGCATTCTCTACTACGCCTTCTCCGCCTTGCTGGTGCCCATGCAAAACGAGTTCGGATGGAGCACTGGTGCGATCACCGGGGCGTATTCGCTGGCGTTGCTGATTTCTGGTGTCCTTGCGCCATCCGTAGGTCGTTACATCGATCGCAATGGTGCCCGGGGCATCATGACTGCTGGCTCGATTCTCGGTACCGTCCTGCTGGTGGCCTGGTCGCAGGTTGATAGCCTGATCAGCTTTTATCTCGTCTGGACAGGAATTGGCATCGCGTTTGCAGGTACGCTTTACGATCCCGCATTCGCCGCCATCGCGCCCTGGTTCCGTCAGAATCGGGGCAAGGCGTTACTGATCATCACGTTCCTGGGTGGATTGGCCTCCACGATCTTCTTGCCGGTTACCGGGTATCTCGAAGAGCATTTTGGATGGCGCGATGCCCTGTTGATCCTGGCCGGGGTACTTGCGATCTCAACGATTCTGCCGCACTGGCTGGTGATCCGGGCTCCTCGTCAGCCTGAAGGCGACAGGAGTTTCCGGCCAACATCGTCATTTCGGTCCCTGATTCGATCGATCTGGTTCCGACGGCTCTCGTCCGCATTCTTCCTGCAATCGTTCACGTCTGCAGGAGTGACGGTGCACATGATCGCTTACCTGATCGACCGTGGTGTGAGCCCTACGACGGCCGCGTGGACGGCCGGACTGATCGGCGCAGCCCAAACGGGAGCACGAGTGCTGGTGACAGTGTTCGAGAACAGGGCATCGACTGAAGTGCTGACTGCAATGATGTTCGCGACTCAAATGGTTGCAATCATGATGCTCGTCATCTGGCCGTCAGGACCAGTCACCATCGCGGCGGCGCTGCTTCTTGGTATCGGTAAAGGGGCGCTGACTCTGTTGCGACCGGCTATTTTGCTGGAGCACTACAACGTGCAGGAATTCGGTGGGGTGAACGGAACGCTGGCCAGTGTACTCAATGCCGCTACTGCGGCTGCTCCGGTGGTCACCGGGCTTGCTGTCGGATGGTTTGGTGGATACACGTGGGTGTTCGGAATATTCGCGGTGCTGAGTTTTATCTCCGCCATCGTGTTGTGGGCAACGCGCTACGTCACCGCGCCTACGATCGCAAATACACCATAATCATAAGAAGAATCTGCCCACAGGGCGGATAGCTGAAGAGAAGGACATGGGTTTCGGATGATTGTTGTCAAAATCGGTGGTGGAGCCGGCATCGGCGAGGATGTGTAC
>CAZYDY010000383.1:0-1892 GCA_964646245.1 uncultured Sphaerobacteraceae bacterium | reverse complement strand
TTGAAGTAGTGATCGTCGGTTCAATCTGTTGCTCCTTGCGTCTGATCGGTTACAGGGCCAACGGACAGACATTGAAAGTCGTTCCCCGGAGCACTTCCTGTTTGGTGGGCTATTGACAATAGTGTGCATGACACAGTATTGTATCGACATGACTACAAACGATGAACAACTCCAGTCTCAGATACAGGAAATCCGCCGTGGTTCGGTGGTGATAGCGACATTGGCGCTGGCACGAGAACCCCAATACGGGTACGCGCTGGTCGAACTCCTGGCCAAAGCGGGCATCGATGCAGAAGCCAATACGCTCTATCCACTTCTGCGACGGCTGGAAAAACAGGGTCTGTTGGAGTCTGTGTGGAATACCGACGAATCCCGACCACGCAAATACTACAAAACCACCGCGGAAGGTGATGCCATGCGCGCGGCATTGCTGGAAGAGTGGAATCGCTTGAACTCGAATCTCAATATGTTGAACGGAGCAACTTCATGACATCGCTAGTTGATCGATACGTCGCCGCTGCCGCCGACGATTTCCCGGGGAGTGACAACGCCACAACCTCCAGGGATGTGCGCGCAGCGGTAGAGGATATGGTGGAGGCCCGGCTTGCCGAAGGGCTCACCCGGGAGCAGGCAGAGCGGGCTGCCATCGAGGAGCTCGGTGATCCAAAGCTGTTCGCCGAGCAGTTCCGTCAGGAGCCCCGGTACCTCATAGGGCCGAAACTCTTCAATCTCTGGTGGAAAACCATTCGGGTGGTAATCGCCATCGTGGTGCCGTTGTTTATCGCGCTCGCCGCCATCGAATATTTCGCGAGCGATTCCGACAATAGCTATGAGTTCCTGGGCGAGATCATTTCCGCGACATTTGAGGGAGTCATCCAGGCCTCGTTTTGGGTAACGCTCTTCTTCGCCATCTTCCAGTTTGCTGGTGCAACCGACGAGCTGAAACAGGAGCAGGTCTGGTCACCGGATGATCTCCCGGAGATCCAGACTGGTCGCCAAATCACGATCGGTACTGTAATCATCAGCCTGGTTTCCCTGATTGGTGCGACGTATATGGCGATGCGACTGAGGGAGGATCATCTCGGCGCGTTAGGACTCAATCATTTCTACGATTTACCCGCGAATACACCCGTGTTCAACCCGGAACTCTCCAACTGGTGGGGAATCGGCTTCATTGCTCTCCTGGTATTCTCACTGATCATTTCGGTCTGGAGTTTCGTCCGCGGCTACTGGACTCGTGAAGTGCTCGCGATCAATCTCCTCGATTGCGCCGTTTGGATCGTATTCCTGATCGCGCTCGGCTCAGCTGGCGACATCCTTAATCCGGTCATTGTGGATGCATCGAACCAATCCAATTCGTGGTCGATCACCAGTGAGAATTCCAGCCAGGTCATCATCGGAATACTGCTTCTCATCGTCGCCTGGAGCGTATTCGAACCAGTCAAAGGTCATCTGGATTTCCGCAAACAACATCGCAGCGGGTAACCTCACAACTGCTGCACGCGATCGCTACTTGCTGGTGGCGATCGCCTCCAGTGTCTGCCGCGCGATCTCGACTTCTTCGTTGGTAGGAATCACCAGAACAGCTACAGCGCTGTCATCGCTGCTGATCCTCTGGAGTCCATTCCCGGGATTCAGGTTTCTTTCGTCATCGAGCCTGATTCCCATTGGTTCCAGGTTCGCCAGTGTGCGAGCGCGTACTTCCGGCACATTCTCACCAACACCTGCCGTGAAGGCGATGGCATCAACGCGTCCGAGCTGGGCGTAGTAAGCACCTACGTAGCTGCGCAGCCGATGACAATACACGTCCAGCGCCAGGTCCGATTGCTCGTCTTCCCGCTGAACGCCCTTCATCACATCGCGCATATCTCCGCTGCCGGTCATACCCAGCA
>CAZYDY010000382.1:0-1902 GCA_964646245.1 uncultured Sphaerobacteraceae bacterium | reverse complement strand
GAGACTATTGCGCTCATCCAGAACAACCGGGACCAGATACTGAGCAGCCTCACAAAAACAGAGGCGCATATCGCGGAGTTGGGAGAGTCGGATGGATCCCAATTGTGGGACCGTACCCAACTCTTTAAGGAAGAGCCGATTAGTTGGGGACCCGGTACCATCGCCGGTATCAATGTCGAGATCATCAACGTCCCGGGCCATGCTGATAACCAGGCTGCATTGCTTCTGCCAGAACACAAGGTTGCATTCGTTGCAGATACCCTCAGTGATATCGAGACCCCAAGTGTGGATGGTGGCAGTCGGGCGATCGCCTTGTACATCGACACGTTGGACCGTTTGCAAACCGTCATTGATCGGGTGGAGTGGATTGTTCCCGGCCATGGTACGCCGGCCAATCGCGCCGAAGCGCAGCGTCGCCTTGATGCCGATCGCCGCTATCTCACCGCGTTGGAGCCCATGGTGAACTCGGCGCCAGCAGGGGAGGGGGCAGAGGATCTCGCCCGCCGCATCCTGGTGGAACTGGGCGAAGAGCGTGCACAGTCGGACCTCGCGTGGAGCATGCACCTGGGTAATATCCAGCAACTGCTTGAAGAACGGAACCAGCGTGAAAATGACCTGCCTGTACGGAAGAGCTCGCGTCTCATCTTGCTGGATAACGAACACCGGGTATGGATGCTGCGCCTCAACGATCCCATACGGCCTCGATGGATTCTTCCGGGCGGTGGAGTAGAAGAGGGCGAGACATGGGAAGATGCCGCCCGGCGTGAAATGTGGGAGGAGTGTGCCATAGATGATGCCGAGGTTGGACCGATGGTCGCCACCCGTGAGCGTGTGTCGCGCATCGATATGATATCGACTCCCGAGGGAATGAAAAAGATCGAGCCCAGGTGGATTCTGGCGCAGGAGCGCTATTTCCTGGTTCGAATCAACGGTCAGCAGCCTCATATCGGGAACATGTTCGACTATGAGATAGCCGATTACCTGAAGCAGTCCTGGTTCTCGGCGGCCGACCTTCGTGCCAGCCACGAAGGTGTCTACCCGTTGGGGCTGGCGAACCTGGTGGACTTCCTGGCGAACGGCGAAGTTCCTGCGGAACCATGGGTATGGCCGGACTGAGCGAATCAGTCGGTGATGGTGAAAGGTATTCAGGTATCCCGATTTCGGCTTGTCAACCGACTCTTTTACCTGCGTCCTGTGCCTGCACAATGCATCACCTCATATGAGTCGATCTGTGCAGGGTACTTGACAACTTTGTAGAGGTTTCCTATACTCATGGTGACGGTTGGCCATGTGGCCACCTCTGTTTGGTTCGTTAGGTCGGATTAAGCACAGGAGGTATCAACCATGATTCGACAGTCACAATATTCCGATCTCTTCAATCTCTTCGATGCGTTCAGCCAGTCCATGTTCCCGGTACGCGTAACCCGGTCAGAACCATCCAGCATGGGTTCTGCCAGCCGCACGGGAATGCCGATTGACTGCTACGCAACCGAAGACGAAGCCGTAGTGCTGGCTTCGGTGCCAGGAATTCATCCCGATGACATTACTGTCTCGGTGAACGAGGATATCCTCACCATTTCTGGCAGCGTCATGAGCAATCGCGTGCAGGAGGATAAGAACGGCAAGCCAGTAACCTGGTACACGTCTGAAATCCCACGCGGCACATACGAGCGTCGAATTCGCCTGCCATTCCCGATTGATGAAGGAAAGGTAGAAGCCCAGTTCGCGCATGGTATGTTGCGGATCGTGATGCCGAAGCACGAAGAATCCAAACCAAGGCGGATTACCGTTCAGGTATTGGAGAACAAATTCCCGGAAATCGCCGAGAAGACGTCAGAGGATGAATCTTTCTCAGCTGACTAGTTCGGCAGCAACACGGGGGACCGCAAGGTCCCCCGTGTT
>CAZYDY010000381.1:0-1904 GCA_964646245.1 uncultured Sphaerobacteraceae bacterium | reverse complement strand
GCGGGAGTAGCATCCTCTGCATTGGCAATGTTGGAATGATCGAGCAGCAAATCCACAACGGCGTCGGCAGAGCCCTCATCCACCAGGTAAACGCTGGTTTGGTGCAACGCAATGGGTGGAGAATCCTGCCAGGCACGATCCTCGGGCAGCACGAGTGTCAGTACATATGCGCGGAATACGGGCGAGTCCAGGAGCCTGGCCTGCACACTTTCAGCCTGAAGGTTGCGTGGATCGGCGATAGCTGTCGCTATTTGGTCACTGGCGAGATATGCGCCCGCCATCACCTGGTAACCTGCCTCAGGCAGCGCCTGCACCGGCAAAGGGATATCGGCAAGATCAAGAATGTCATCGGGTTGCGCGGAGGAAGATGCGTGCTGGCCGGACATACCGACGAGCATTACCACGACCAGTAGTAGTTGCAACACTCGCTGCATGTGGATTCCCTCCGCGTTGGCACCCATCCGGGAACTTAATTACGACCAGTGTACCGGAGTCATGCGCTTTTCTGTGTGTTCACGTATCGGTAGGCAATAACGCCAACTCCAACGATCATAAGCGCGAAGCTCAGCCAGTAGGCAGCCGGGAGGGGTCCGATATAGAGGCTATCTGTACGGATGCTCTCCAGGAACAATCGAACAAAGCCGTATCCGAACAGGTAGATGCCGAAAGCCATTCCGGACCGGAACCAACGGAGTTTGTCCTGATGCAGCACCAGGAGCGTCAACGCCGTGCAGAAGGTGAGGCTAAAGAGTGATTCGTACAGGAACGTGGGGTGAAAAGTTGCGTAGTGCTCGTAGCCATCGGGCCGACGCGAAGGGTCAATAGTGACAGCCCAGGGCAGACCGGTAGGCGTGCCAAACGCTTCCTGATTGGCCCAGTTTCCCCACCGACCGATGGCCTGCCCAAGCGCGAGTGCAGGCACGATGACATCAAACCATTGCCAGATACTGCCCTTGCGGTTTCGCAGTAACAGCCACGCAGCGAGACCGCCACCAACAATGGCCCCGTGGATTGTGAGCCCACCAGAGCGGATGTTGATTGCGCCCATCAGGTCGCTGCTGTAGCGATCCCATTCCAGCATCACGTAATAGAGCCGGGCTCCAACGATAGCCGCCAATACGACGATTGGAGCGACATCGAGCAACGCTTCGCCATCGAGCCCGCGCTGATTCGCAAGCCAGACAGCGAGTCCGACCGCGAGCACAATTCCCATGACAATGAAGAGTGCGTACCAGCGAACTTCGATCGGCCCGAACGCGAATGCTATTGGATCAGTCAGCGTGGGCATTAAGGAACTCCGTCACCTGGTCGAACGTAGGCAAACCATCCATTGCGCCAGGTGTGGTGGTCGCGAGGGCGCCACATGCCATTGCGAACCGAAGGTCACTTGCATCCGCACCTTGCCAGCCACGCGCAATCATCCGGCTTACAAAGCCGGCGGTAAATGCATCACCTGCACCGGTTGGCTCAATGGCGTCTACGTCAAATACATCCTGCCGGATTTGCTGTTTGCCCACGCGCAACAGCGCGCCACGGCTACCATCGGTGATCACTGCCACCGGCGGGTCTATTCGATCCAGGGCATCCGCAGCTTCAACCAGCGAGCTTGCTCCCCAGATGTGGCGGGCATCGTCCACACTCAGCTTTACAACGGTGCTTGCACTCAGGCCCGCCATGATGCGCATGCGAAGATCGTCCATCGGGAGCAATCCCTGGCGAACATTGACATCGAACACAAGTGGAATCGAGCGCTCTCCTGCGATCCGTATTGCAGTCAGTACAGCGTCCACACTGGGGCTGGCGCACATGGCAACGGAGCCAAAAACGACTGCTTCAGCGTTCTCAATGTCCATATCGTCTGGCGAAAGCAAGCGATCGGCATGTCGGTGGATGCGGAAATGCCC
>CAZYDY010000380.1:0-1907 GCA_964646245.1 uncultured Sphaerobacteraceae bacterium | reverse complement strand
TACTACCCGGGCATCAACGAAACGACTTCAATGTCCAACGAGTAACCCTGCCGGTATTGACGAAAACATGGTTCGATGACAGGGTAAAGGTAATCAACAAATCCGTATCTGGTTGCGCGGCTCAGAGAGAGCCGTGCGTTCCGGTATCAATAAATTGGGGAGTCAGAACATGATTACTCGTAGGCAGCTTGGTCAATTGGTAGGCGCGGGATCACTGGGTGCGGTGTTGGCAAAAGCACCGGCCACCTTCGCGCAAAGCGATGTAAACGTTCTCCGCATAGCCACAAACACATCGGACCTCGCCAACCTGGATGCCCACTTCGCTACCGGCACGCAAGATCGCACCGTGGCAGATATGGTGTACAACGGCCTGATTCGTTTTGTACCCGGAACGGTCGACGAGTTCGAGCCCGATCTCGCGGAAGACATGCCCGAGGTCACAGATAATGATGACGGCACTCAAACCTGGACCTTTGTGCTCCGCGAGGGCGTAATGACCCACGCGGTGGAAGGTGCAGAAAGTGCCGAACTCACCGTAGCGGACGTACTGTTCTCCTTCGAGAAAGCCGCAAACGGGGATACGTCTGCATTTGCAGCCAACTACGCCGGCTGGGTATTCGAGGCCGATGAGGAAACCCGTGAGTTCAAGATCACCATTCCAGAGCCCACATCCACATCCCTCTTCTATCCCAACGTGACCAACTATTCCGGCGGATTCATTATTCCGCAGGCTGCATACGAGGCACTTGGTGCAGACGGCATAGTGACACACCCCGTCGGTACGGGACCGTTCGCCTACAGCAATTACGAGCCGCAGAACAATATTGAACTCGTCGCCCATCAGGACTATTTCCGCGGTGCCCCACAGCTGAGTGGTGTGCAGGTTGTGTACCTGCCGGATTCCACCTCACGAGAACTCGCACTGGAGGCGGGAGACCTCGAGGTTATCCGCGGCACGCTCGAGAAGAGCTGGGTCGACCGCATTAACGAATCCGACAATCTCACCGCCGATGTGTTCGGTGTGGGCGAAGTGGTCTGGTTCAACTTCAACACCGAGCATGAAATCCTGCAGGACGTTCGCGTTCGCGAGGCAATTGTGAAGGCAATCAGCCGCGAGAACCACGTTGGTGTCGCTGGCGAACCGATTTCGATGCCAATCTACTCCGTAATTCCTGCCGATTTCATGCCGGGTGGACTCACGGAAGAAGAAGCCGAAGAAGCCGGCGTCAACTACCAACAGGATCTCGACCGCGCCATGGAGCTGATGCAAGAAGCAGGCTTTGAGGACGGCTTCGAGATCGATCTCATCACTTCCGAACAGCCGGACTATCGCTCCAACTATGAGGTCCTGCAGGAAGAACTCCGCCAGATCGGCATCACGGTCAACCTTGAGGTTGTTCAGCATGCAACCATGCACGAGCTGATCCGAGAGGGTCGGAACCCGATCACGATCTATATCGCATACCGGCCAACACCGGATATGTACCTCACTGCCTTCTTCAGTTCAGATGGCGGCGTGGAGCGATTCTCCAAATTCGATCTGGATGATCTGCGCGACCAGGCCCGACAGGAAACCGACGCCGATGCCCAGGCGGAGATCTGGAAGCAGGCCAACATTGAGATCCTGCAGAACTACGCGGCGTACGGCATCATGTACACCAACCAGGTGTATGCTCGCCAGAATTCCGTGGACTACGGTCACGAACTCAAGGCGCTCATCAGCCTGTATCCAGGAATCACCGAGAACACCACATTGAGCGACGGCTAAGAATCAACAACCGGGTCGGGCAATAGCCCGACCCGGTTTCATTTAATACCCTTATTCCCTGTTTCTGTGGACGGCTCTCACCAAAATGTGGCACCATAACGTTACTGAATGAGTATCGAGGTGACAATGAAGTCGCTGG
>CAZYDY010000379.1:0-1919 GCA_964646245.1 uncultured Sphaerobacteraceae bacterium | reverse complement strand
GCCAGCGCTATGATCGCCACCAGGTATGGCACCAGGCGATCATTCCACGATACGTTCGCCAAAATCAGCATGTCGTAGGCTTGCATTCGCGTCCTCAGCATTACGCAGTGATTTTTCGAAACATTGGTACTACTGTACCTTCTTCCTGTTTATTCCGGACCCAAAGCTCTTGCGGCGATACACTGACATCAGCATTTGATTCGTTGTGTTATCGGAGCATGTCCATGTCGTTTGAGCCACCAAAGTCAGACCGTCCCAATCAAATACCGGGGTATATCGTGGTGTTGGCCGCGTTCTCCGTATTGACTCTTATCTTCTCTGTCGGCATCGGGCTGGTGGCGTTCGGCGTTGTGGATGTGCCGTGGGCGAGCGACGATGACCAGCCCATCCCCACGGTCGGCGTTGAAGGCCAGGCAATGCAATCCAGCGGGTTTACGATCCTGGATCAGCGAGATGTTGAAGGTAATCCAGAGTTCACGGTGAACGTCTCTGCCACCAATACCGGCGATGAACGGCTGGAGAACGTGATGATGCTGGTGCAATGCCTTGATGGCGGGAATGTCAGCAACAGCCAGTTGATTCTTGGTATTGATCCAGGCCAAACGCTGACGTTCGAGCTCGAGCTCTACGGCACCGGAGATCCCTCGTGCGCGGAACCTCAAATCAGCTTCGATGAAGATTAGCTTGCCGGGATTGCGAGCAGTGTATCAATCGACTTGCCGCAGGGGTGTGTACAGCCAGAGGTAAGGCACATACGCGAGCACCATCATTCCGCAAATTGCGATTGCCCATTGCACGCCAACAAAGGTTGCGAGTGCTCCGGCTATGAGTCCTCCCACGGGAGAAAGTCCCCAGATCATTGAGTACGTTGCGGAAACGCGGCCGCGGTATTCATCATCTACCGTGGTCTGGATAAGCGTGTCGTTCATGGTGCTGTAGATGCCGTAGATCAACCCGACCACCAGCACCAGGCCCAATGAATAGACAAGGCTGGACGATAACCCAAACACAATCAATGCGAAACCGAACAGCAGTACGCCCACCACCACGACCATGCCGCGATTGCGCATACCACTCATCCGCGCGATCACGATGGTTCCCAGCAACGAGCCAATTCCGTTTGCACTGAGAATGTAGCCGAGGCCCTCGCTTCCCATATCCAGCACTTCGCTGGCAAACGCCGGGGCCATGGTGACGTAACTCATACCCAGCATGATCGGTACGATATCGACGGTGAGCATGGCGCGAATTTGCTTGTGCTCCCAGATATACCGATATCCCTCGCGCAGATCAGTCCAGGGAGAGCCGCCCGTTACGAGCTTCGGGGTTTTGCGGTAGCGTGGCATGACGAAAAGAATGGCTATATATGGAAGAAGCGCCACTGCGTACAGCCCGAAACACCACGCCACACCAACCAGGCCGATGAGCCACCCACCCAGGGAAGGCCCAACCACCCGGGCCCCGTTAAACGAAGCAGCATTGATGGCAACGGCGCTTTGTAACAGGGGTCTGTCTACAAGGGTTGGTACCAGTGCCATTCTCGCGGGCCAATCGAACGATGCCGCGGTGCCCAGGAGCGCCCCGATCACCACCAGGTGCCAGAACTGAACAAGGCCTGTTGTCATGAGCGCTATCAGCGCGATCATACCGACGATGTAGATTAGCTGGATGGCGATAAGTAGCTTGCGGCGATCCAGCCGATCGAGGATGGCTGCGGCCACCGGTCCGAAGATGATTTCCGGTGCCACCTGCGCGAAGCTCATGACACCCAGCAGGAACGGATCGCCGGTGAGGTCGTACACCAGGTACCCCATCGCCGTGATACGAACCATCAAGCCGGTCATTGAGATCGCAAATGCCGGGATATATTTGGCGAAAAACGGATCGCGCAGGGCGGCAAATCCGCCAGGCCGCGGGAG
>CAZYDY010000378.1:0-1936 GCA_964646245.1 uncultured Sphaerobacteraceae bacterium | reverse complement strand
CTTATTCGAATTCAACCACCATGGTGATGATTTCAAACGGTCGCACCGCGAAGCTGGCGGTGTCTTCCTCGACAGTGATCTCGGCGCCGTCCGCATCCTCCTCCAGGAGGTTGGTGCGGTGAATCGCCTTCACTGGCCGATCGAAGGTCATTTCGGCAATGCCGCGTGTGCCGTGCGGTTCGTAAACACGCACCACCACGCCTTCGCGATCGTGTGCCTTCTTCACGGCTCCAAGGCGCAGCTTTGTGCCACCGAATGTAACGAATGGATCCACGGACTCTGCATCCGCGGATACGGCACTCACCAGCATCGGGGCGTTCAGGGCGTGCGCTTCGGCAGCAACATCCGCCTCAATCCAGTCACCTTCGTGCGGGAAGAAGCTGTAGGTGAATGTGTGCTTGCCTTCATCCGCAAACGGATCCGGATGCAGCGGACCACGTACCAGGCTCATGCCCAGCACGCCATCTACGGCGCTATGGCCATACTTGGCGTTGTTCAGCAGTGCCACACCGTAATCTGGCTCGGAGAGGTCGGCGAAGCGATGCGCACTCACCTCAAACCGGGCGCGCTCCCACACCGTGTTGCGATTGGTTGGGCGCTTGTGCACACCAAACATCGTTTCGTAAGTCGCCTCATGCGTATGAATCGTGGTTGGGAACTGCGTGCGCACCAGTGTCAGGCGCTCGTGCCAATCGATTTCGGTCTCGATATCGATACGGCTGCTTTCTGCCATGAGCTTGTACGTCTGAACAATGGTGCTGCTGCGGAATGTGCGGGTTACGCGCACGGCCGCACGAATCGGGCCTTCTTCCAGCACTTCAATGCTGTCGACGCCATGGATCTCTTCACCAATGGTCTCGTAGGTCTCATCGATATCCCATGCGTCCCATGCGCGCGGCTTGTCGCTGTACGCCCAAAGCTGGTTACCACGATCCTTCAGTGTTTCGCGGTCTGCTCGCTTGTCGTACACGCTCAGCAGCGTACCGTCTGCCCCGATTTCGACGCGAACCAGCGCGTTCTCCAACACGCGGGAGAGACCCAGCGAACTCGCCGAGACGGACTCGGCAGATGACGATGATCCGGTGGATTCACTTTCCATGGAGATGACGCGCGTCTCAAACGGACCGACCAGATCGGAGGCGTTGTGGATCAACACGCCGTCTTCCACCTTCTGGGTGTGACGTCCGCCGACATTGGAGCCTTCCGGCAGCAGCGCGGTGAATGGTCGTTCATCGAAGCCGGGGTTCGTGATGGCATATGCACCCGTTCCCTGACCGACTCGTGTCGCGATTGCTTCATCGCGAATCCGGGTGGCGTTATCCACAATGCCCTGCATCTGCGGATGCGTGTCCTGATAGACCTCGTTGATGGAGCTTCCCGGCAGGATATCGTGGAACTGGTTGTAGAGCAGATCCTGCCAATTCTGGTCGAGTTCCGCGTGCGGATACTCGGCACCATCGCGGTTGGCGAGGGCGGCGAAGCTCTCGGCCTCCACGAGTCGATGCTCGCTCTGGCGGTTGAGCTGCTTCACCAGCGCCTGTGTGGTGAGCGTGGCGCGGTGTAGCTCCAGGTAGAGTTCGCCCACATAGGTCGGGAGACCTTCGGCTGGCAGGCTGGCGAAGAAATCTTCCACCTTGCCCATCTCCAGTCGCGGCAGCACCGGGTAGTCCTTGATACGGTTGTACTTCTCCAGCATGTCTTCGCTGGGGCCGCCACCGCCGTCACCGAAGCCGAAGCTGATCAGGGTCTGGTCATGCAAGCGCTTGCCGCTGAAGTTGTTCCAGGTTTTGAGCGATGCTTCCGGTTCGATTTCCGCGTTGTAGCCATTCAACGGGTTGTTGAAGGTGTGCGCCAGCACGCGGCTGCCATCCAGGCCTTCCCACATGAACAGGTCGTATGGGAAGGTATTGACCTCGCTCCAGGTGACCTTGATGGT
>CAZYDY010000377.1:0-1949 GCA_964646245.1 uncultured Sphaerobacteraceae bacterium | reverse complement strand
GCAAGGGCCAGCATAATCAGCGGCCATGCGAGATAGAACTGACCTTCAATAGCGAGCGTCCAGTAATGCTGCAACGGTGAGGCGGCACTCTGCGCGCCCAGGTAGTCCGTACCGACCGCGATAAACCGCCAGTTCGCCATGAAGAGCGAGGTCCAGATACCGTCTTTCGCGACTTCGTTTCCCGCTGTCGGGCCTTGCCAATGATAGGTGGCCAATATGGTAACGATGATTACGAGCGCACTCACGGGAAGCAGACGTCGGAACCGACGACCCATGAAATCGAAGAAGTTGATCTTGCCCCTGTTCTCAGCTTCTCTCAGGAGTCCGGCAGTTACCAGGAATCCGGACAGGACGTAAAACACATCCACACCCACAAACCCACCAGCCATAAAGGCGAACCCGGCATGGTACAGCATGACGGTTACCGAGGCGATACCGCGAATGCCTTCAATATCCGGTCGAAACTTACGTTCTTTTATAGGTAACAAGGAGAGCCCTCCTGCAGGCATGCCAAAATCTCACCGGCCATGAACGCAAAGCGTGTGCCAGCAAGACTGCCCGCAGGAGTTATGGATGAAGGAGGTTTGGAGTTGGTGCTGCCGACTTCTGACCAACCGGTCCCCGCCAGTGGCGGGCGATGCGTGCGACGTTGATGACGAACAGGATTCCGCCGAGCCATAGTCCCATGCTCCAGCCCCACCAGACTGGTAGCCAATCAAGCAGCATGGCGGCAATCGCTACGACACTCGCCATCCAGGCGATTAATCCAGCGAACGCGAGGCGACGATCATACATGGCATCCAGCTGGGGAACGGCGACCTTCCCGGCCAGCGGTGCGTAGGTCTTCAGCCAGATCAGGAATGTCGAAATCTTGTAGAAGAAGCCTTGAATGGCAACCAAAAACGCACCAGAGAATACCAGCCAAATCGTCGTGGCAGTGTAGCTATTCGCCAGCGGGTTGCTTTGGAGCGTGAGATAGATCAGCCCGAAACTCGCCAAAAGCAGAACCATCCACGCGATGATCGCGAACGGCATGTGGACATCGATCGATTTACGCATGCGCTTTTGGTACATGCGAGTGATCTCAAGCGCTGCAAGCAGCATTCCCCAGGCGATCAATCCGGCGCCGAAAGTAGCGACCAGACGATCCAGCGAAAACGCAATGCCAACCAGCATCGCCAGTACGCCGCCCGTGATGAAGAACCCGGAGATATTGGCGCGCGTCTGATCGAGCTGACGCTCGGCGAGCGTGAACATGCCAATGAGCTTGTAGCCAACACCAAGCAACGTGAGCGACACCCAACCGACCATCATCACAATGATGTGAGCGGCGAGCACTGGCAGGAGTTGTCCCCCCAGAAGGCCGTTCACGTTCGTTAGCGCGAGCAACCACCCCAGCACAAATCCGAGAACGGATAGCCACGATGCCGCCAGCAAATGCCAGGCGACGGTATCCCGATGCGGAGAGTGCCTGAACATCGTCGTAATCGCGAGGGCGTATCCAAGCAGGACGATACCGAGCATCGTCGCGCCGGGTGCGAGGACAACCAGGAGTTCGCGGCTGAATCCAATTTCAAAGAGGACGATTCCACCAATCCACAGGAACCATCCCCATTCGGCGAGCTTTACCGCCGGAAACGGCGTCTGCATCGCTACCGGCACCAGTTGCACACTGGCTCCGATGATCATGCTTCCGATGCATCCAAGAGTCAGCAGGTGGGTCCAGGCGATGACGGGGTAGGAGAGCGGCGCGGAGATCACCTCTGGCAGCATCCAGGGCGTCAGCACGATCCAGGCGATTAACGAAATCACCGAAGTCACCATGTATCGAGCCGGTATATGGAGCGGAACAGCGTTCCGCCCGGCCATCGGCATCATTATGCTGGTACCGGCTTGGTTATCACCAGCTGCACCTTGTTCGGAGCAAGCTCAGCGGTGGTGTGGGCATA
>CAZYDY010000376.1:0-1951 GCA_964646245.1 uncultured Sphaerobacteraceae bacterium | reverse complement strand
GGATAGAACCTGGCCAAATCCTCTGGCAGGCAGAATCCCTTATAGATGAGCGTGCGGCTTGAGCAGGAGACTGCGAAGAAATCATCGTCGGTGAATCCGGCCGTGCGCAGCACCTTCTCCATCTGTCGCCGTACCAGCATCAGCTTTCGCTCATACACACTGTCGGAAATGCCATTCGGTCGGCTGACTAGCACCTGCACGATTGCTGGCAATGTCTCTCTCGCCGACTGCCCAAGGACAGTTGGATCAGTTGGCACCTCACGTATAGCCAACACCTCCAGCCCGCGCGCGACAATCGCCGACTTCACGAACGCGAGAACGTTGTCATCATGTCGGGGGAGGAATAACATGGCCACGCCATATCCGCCTGGCCAGATGTCGCCATGACCAGCTTCCCCAAGTGTTTCGGCGAAGAGCAGATGCGGAACCTGGATCATGATTCCGGCACCGTCTCCTGTGCGCGCATCAGCACCCACTGCCCCACGATGTGTGAGATTCACAAGTCCTGCCAGAGCCTTCTCTACAATCTCACGACTTCGGGAGCCATTGATTTGGGCAACGAGACCGACGCCACAGGCATCATGTTCAAACTGGGCATCATAAAGCGGCCAATTGTTCCTGTTCATCAGAAATACTCCCAACATCGGTACGCGACTATCAATCTCGTTTGAGCGCAGAGCACGAACCGGCAGGCAGCTTGTAGGCGCTGCTGTGATTCATGAGGACAGAACGGCGATGTTCGGGCTCAGTAAAGTTCCATCCACAGCACTGTGTTGGGGTCTCCATTGTAAAAACCGCACTGTGAATTGGGGAAGTGGCACAATATCCCGATTCTTGACGCCAGACTTGTACTAATCGCACAAGCTGGTGCATTATGAAATCCAGCACACTAGCCTCAGTGCCCAGATGGATGAAGAAAAGGAATAGCGGGGTTCACATGTCGACATTGCCAGGCCTTGATGGTCTCGACTTTCCACCCAGTCGGGAAGACGTTCAACGCACGATGGATGCATTGGGAGAGCACAATGTGAGCCTGGTGCACCTGCAGTTCAGCGATATTGCAGGTGGCGGCCGCACAGTCACGATCCCTACATCACTTCTCCCCAAGGTGTTCCGACGGGGATTCCGGTTCGACGGAGCCGCGATTTCTGGCGGAATGCGGCAGGTTGAGGTCGATCTCTTCCTTGCGCCTGATCCGGGCACGCTCGTCATCCTGCCCGCGATTCCTGACCAACCTCGCCGCGCGCAACTCTTCTGTTGGGTCACACGGAAAGAGAGCCAACCGTTTGCCGGAGACCCGCGCACGATTTTGCAAAGGCAACTCCAACGTGCCGCGAAGCTGGGACTCGACTATCGCGTCGGTATCGAGCTCGAGTTCTACCTTTACAAGGGCGACTCCCTCACAGAGGCAATCCGGGAAGGAATGGATGACGGACTCGGTTACTTCAGTGACGGGTCGATCGGTACCGCCGTGGTGCGAGATCAGATTGTCGCTACGATGCACGAACTCGGGCTTGGGGTACACGGTGCGCATCATGAGACCGGCCCCGGCCAGCAGGAGCTGGATCTCCGTCACCTGGGCGGTATCCGTATCGCCGATCAACTCACCAGTACCCGCCAACTTATCCGTATCATCGCGCGCCAACACGGCATGAATGTGACATTCATGGCCAAGCCGTTTGACGATGCCCCCGGCAGTGGAATGCACCTTTTCCAGCGGATGCTCAACCTGGAGGACGGCTCAGACCTGCTGAGGGATGGTGACTCATATGAAACCAACAAAATGGCTGGTCACATGATTGCCGGGCAAATCGCCCACGCATCAGCCATGAGCGCTGTACTCAACACGACAGTCAACTCGTACAAGCGGCTTTCCGACGGGCACCGTGCACCCGCCTGGGCCACATGGGCGCGTATCTCGGAAGCATCGCTTTTACGCATCCCTTCGATT
>CAZYDY010000375.1:0-1951 GCA_964646245.1 uncultured Sphaerobacteraceae bacterium | reverse complement strand
TTCAACAAATGACGCTCGAATCCGATACCGCTCAGGCTAAGACGATTCCAGAGCCACGCGATGATGAGCACCAGGATCAGTGCTGCGATCGCCCGATCGAGCACAACGAGATCCCAGGTGATTGATGCGAAGATCAGAATGCCGATGAATACGACCAGCCGAAACCACCCCACAGCTAGACCGGCGCTGGCGAGCGCATCTCTTGCGTTTGCTGGGGCACAGGAATACTCCTGAGGAGATCGTTGACCACATTTCGACTGTCGTACCCCTGCATACGAGCTGCTGGTCCCACGATAATGCGGTGCGCAAGCGTGGGACCAGCGAGGAACTTCACATCATCTGGCAGAACAAAGTCACGTCCGCGGATGGCTGCCCACGCGCGGGACGCGTTAAAGAGGGCAATTGATCCGCGCGGACTGGCGCCGAGGAAGACCTCGTCATGATTACGAGTGGCTTCCACCAGGGTGACGATATATTCGCGAACAGACTGGGAGACATGGATTGTTTTTACGGCTTCTTGCGCGGTACGTAGCTCATCGATAGAGGTAACTTGCCGAAGGGTTTCCAGCGGGTGACGTTGATGCTGGCGATCCAGCATCTCCAACTCACCTTGCCTGCCCGGATAGCCGAGCGCAATGCGAACCAGGAAACGATCCAATTGCGCTTCCGGCAAGGGGAATGTGCCCTCGTAATCAATCGGGTTCTCTGTGGCAAGCACGATGAAAGGCTGAGGCAAGAGATGGGTAGCTCCATCGATGGTCACCTGCCCCTCCTCCATGGCTTCAAGTAATGCCGACTGGGTTTTGGGAGTGGCGCGATTGATCTCGTCCGCCAACACCATCTGACTCACGATCGGTCCGGGCCGGAACTCAAAATCGCTTCGCTGTTGGTTGAAGATATTCACACCAGTCACGTCACTCGGAAGAAGGTCGGGTGTGAACTGAATCCGCTTGAAGGAGCTGCCGATGCTACGGGCTATCGCCTTGGTGAGCATTGTTTTACCGACACCGGGCACATCCTCAATCAGCACGTGACCCTTGCAGAGCAGCGCTGTCATAACCAGTTCAACTTCGCGGCGCTTTCCAATGATGACGCGTTCCACGTTGTTGGAAGTGGTATCCACCAGAGATCGGATGAAAGATGAATCCATATTGTGAACTGGGCTCCAATGCGGTGAAGGCTGGTACGTATTCAACCAGTATAACGAGATACGCCGAGTTACTGAGGAAGGTTCTATACTTGGCGCATTGGTCCACGAGTTCTGAATTCCCCCGGAGAAATGCATGACCCCCACCCAAACTCCCGGCTCTATTGTCCTGGTCGATGGCTTTGGCCTGATTTTTCGCGCGTATTACGCAATCCCAACCACGCTCAGCACCTCATCTGGTGAGCAAACGAATGCTGTTTACGGGTTTGCGAGCATGTTGCTGGATGTGCTGGAGAAGCGAAAGCCAACCCACGTTGCTATCGCACTGGAGACCGGGAAGACGTTCCGCCATGACCTCTATCCGGAGTACAAGGGCACGCGCGCCGCGATGCCAGAGGACTTGCGAGAGCAACTTGATCGCGTGCGTGAGCTGATAGACGCGCTTGGGATCCCGGTGGAAATGCAGGAGAATTATGAAGCCGACGACATCATCGGCACACTGAGCAAGCAATTGGCTGCCGAAGGTCACGAGGTGATTGTCATCACCGGTGACTCCGACCTGCTTCAACTCGCTGCCCCAAATGTCACGATTGTCTTGCCCGGTGCGCGGCGCTTTGGCGAGCTGCGCGAGTACGGCCCGGCCGAGGTAGTGGAGCGATTCGGGTTTGGCCCGGAGTACGTGCCGGATTACAAGGCGCTGGTTGGCGATACCTCGGACAATATCCCGGGCGTTCCTGGTATCGGCGACAAATCCGCCAAAAAACTCATTAGCGAGTTCGGCACGGTGGAGGAAATCTTTGCGCG
>CAZYDY010000374.1:0-1958 GCA_964646245.1 uncultured Sphaerobacteraceae bacterium | reverse complement strand
CGTATCTAACCCATCCGCGAGGTTCACGGCGTTACTCATGGCCACAATCGCGAAGATCGCGATGGGTACATACACCCAGCCGATGTTAAACCGGCCGATGAACGGGATGTAGATGTGGCTGAGCCCGAGTCCAAAGGGATCCGGAAGGTGCATAACAAACGCCGCGATTGTCGCGATCAACGTTTGCACGATCAGCTTGTACCGACCGGCCAGTCCATCTTCCTGACCTGCCTTGTTCACAGAGCCAACAAGCGTGGTCATATCATCAACAGCGCCGAGAATCGATGTGCTGACCAGAACGAAGATCGGGAGCAACATCGAGAGTCGACCATAGAGGTTGAAGGAGATTGTGAGCAGCACCACGGTGAAAATGATCATGATGCCGCCGATGGTTGGCGTTCCCACCTTGGAGGCGTGCGTATCCCCAAGCTCCATGCGGATGCGCTTGCCGATGCCGCGCTGGCGCAACCAGGTGATATAAGGACGACCGACAATGATGGTGATAATGAACGCCAGCGCCGCAAGTGCCAGCGACACAGCCATATTTTCGCCAGCACCGGTCGGCATGATCGATGCTTTCGCGAGTATCAGCGGCATCATGGTTCCATTCCTCCACTGATTTCGCGACGAAGGGCTTGCACAATCGTCTCCATTTCGAGACCTCGTGCGCCCTTCAGCAACACCATATCGCCTTCGTTCAATTCTTCTCGAAGGAAATTCGTTATTTCCTCACGCTGGTCTGATCCAAACCTGACCACCGTCATCGTTCGACGCAGGGACGAAGCGCTTTCCTTTGCTGCCGCGATGGAGGTGTCTGTGAGTTCACCGAATGTGACCAGCACGTCGACCACCTCACCGGCCCGTCCGCCAGTGATGCGGTGGGCGTTCTCTGCTTCGTCTCCCAATTCCCGCATTTCACCGAGGACAGCGATACGACGTTTGGCAGGAAGTTCCTTCAGGAGGTTGAGTGCGGCCATGACCGATGGCGTGCTGGCATTGTATGTATCGTCGATGAGCTTGCTGCCCTTCGGACCCTCAACGAGGAGCAACCGCACCTGCGTGCTTTCGTCCTGCAGGCCCTCCTGCATTTCGGCGACGTCCATACCCAGTCCGTGCCCGACTGCGAGAGCAACCACGGCGATGTAAATACCCGGGCTACCGATAAACGGCACGGTGAGGAACCGCTCCTGGCCGTTCACCCGCACCCAGAACGTGATGCCCTTGAGTCCCTGTGATTGCACATCATGGGCGTAAACATCAGCCGGGCCGTCGATGCCATAGGTAATTACAGGAGCCTTGGCCACAGCGCTCATGGCGCGGACTCGAGCATCGTCGTGGTTGAGCACAACGAACCCGGTTTCAGGAATCGCCTCTACCAACTCGGCTTTGGTTTTGGCGATATTCTCGATTGAGCCCATGCGCTCCAGATGAACCGGATGGATATTTGTGACCACGCCGATATCTGGTTTGGCAATTTCAGCCAGCAGTGTCAGTTCGCCAAAGGCGTATGCGCCACCCATTTCCAGCACGATGATCTCGGCATCGTCCGGGCAATCGAGCAGGCTGAGCGGTAACCCAACCTCGTTATTGAAGTTACCGGGGCTACGGAACACCTTGAATCGCTGGCTCAGTACAGCGGCAATCGATTCCTTGGCGCTGGTTTTACCAATGCTGCCGGTGATACCGATGACCTTCGCCTTGAGACGACGCCGCTGCCATGCAGCCCAACGTTGAAGCGCCTTGCCGGGGTCGTCTACCAGAATCAGGGGAATCTCGATATCGGGATGCTCTGCAGCCCAATCGCGTGAAACGATTGCGGCTACCGCTCCGTTATCGATCGCAGATTGGACGAACTGGTGACCGTCGTGATTTTCGCCGGAAATGGCGATGTATAGGCCACTCTTGCGCGGAATTCGACGTGAATCGCGCTCAAGTTCCAATTCGATTTCACGGTCCGG
>CAZYDY010000373.1:0-1962 GCA_964646245.1 uncultured Sphaerobacteraceae bacterium | reverse complement strand
GGCAGCCATCGCATACGCCGTGCTGAACTGCGTACCATTCAACAGCGCCAGCCCTTCCTTCGGGCCGAGCTCCACCGGGGACAATCCAGCAGATTCCAATGCCTGCTGTGCCGGCATACGCCCCTTCGGCGTATCGCAATCACCCACGCCGATCATCGCGGCAGCCAGGTGGCTCAACGGAGCAAGGTCGCCGCTCGCCCCAACAGAGCCCTGTCCAGGAATCACCGGAATGACATCGGCCGCGATCATGGACTGCAATAACTCAACGGTGGCAACCTGAACACCGGAGTACCCCTGGCTGATATTGGCCAGCTTGAGCGCCATCATAAAGCGGGCGATGTGAACAGGCACCGCTTCACCTGTACCGGCTGCGTGCGAGAGCACGATATTTCGCTGTAGCTCCGCGAGATCTTCAGCCTCAATGCGGACACTGGCCAGCTTTCCAAAACCAGTGTTCACGCCGTACACCGGTTCACCACGGTCGACAATTCGCTGGATTGCCTCGGCACCGGCCCGCACAGTTTCCAACGTGCCATCTACCAATACCGGCGTGGCGCCTTCATAGATGGTGCGCCACTGTTGCAGCGATATATCGCCGGGTGTGATCTCGATGGTGGTCATATCGGGGTTCTCATTTCCGGTCGTGTCGACCCTCATGGCCGACCCAAATCTCTCAGGTTCATCAACGATTCGGCCGGTCGGTTCTCAGTCCGGCCGGCCATGCCATACGCGCTGCCACAACGGGTTCCCACCGATGTTGTAGACCAACTCATTCGGCTTCTCCGCCTGCCAGATCGCCAGGTCGGCGAACTTCCCTGGCTCGATTGACCCGACCTCATCCTCCCGACGCAGTGCCTTCGCCGCATTGATCGTGATTCCGCGGATGCACTCTTCCACGGTCATCTCAAAGAACGTGGCAGACATATTCGCTGCCAGCAGGAGCGAGTTCAGCGGCGATGTACCCGGGTTATGGTCAGTAGCAATGGCCATCGGCACACCATGCTGGCGGAAGGCTCCCACCGGCGGCTTTTGTGACTCCCGTATGAAGTAATACGCGCCGGGTAACATCACCGCCACCGTGCCGGATTCCGCCATTGCACGCACGCCATCCTCATTGGTGTACTCAAGGTGGTCAGCGCTGGCAGCACCCCATTCGGCTGCCAACCTGGCGCCATTCAGATCGCTGAGCTGGTCGGCATGGATGCGGATATCGACACCCAGATCTTTCGCTTTCTGCAGCAGGGGAAGCAGGTCGTCCGGTGAAAATGCGATACCTTCGCAGAACATATCGATAGCATCGAACCCAGCCATTTCCCGGACCCGATCGACATCGTCATCCACAAGGTGTTGTACCCACTCACCTGTGCTCATACCGGAATCCTGCGGCATCACATGTGCCGCCAGGTACGTGCGATAGACACTGAGCGGCAGGTGCGCCACCGCTTCCCTGGCCCGGTTGAGCAGGAACGCCTCGGTCTCAGCCCGAACACCATAACCAGATTTCACCTCAACAGTGGTGACTCCCTGAGAGATTTGATTCGCAAACCGACGTTGCTCGGCACGCCTGTTGGCGGTGACGGATTTCTCGACAGCGGCCCGTTCTGTCGTCGCACAAACAGCGCTATCCAGCTCGGCCTGGTTCTCCTGGTGATTCGCGTACTCCGCCTCAGTGGCGGCAACGCTGCTGAGGATGCCGCCACCAGCCCGGGCGATCTCTTCATAGCTGGCACCGGCAAGCCGCATTTCGAATTCGTTGGCGCGGTTGCCGTCATAAACGAGATGCGTATGGCAGTCGATGAGGCCGGGCGTAACAAGCCGACCACCGCAATTAATCTCGCCGGCGCCATCCGTGGCAGGAAGTTCACGCTCCGACCCCACCCAGGCAATGCGCTCATCCTCCACAACGATGGCACCGTTCGGGATCAACTCCAATGCATCCGGCCCTGAAACCGGGCAGATCGT
>CAZYDY010000372.1:0-1963 GCA_964646245.1 uncultured Sphaerobacteraceae bacterium | reverse complement strand
CGGCGGTGCCATCATCAGCAAGATTGATGTGTTCACATCGCGCTTCAGGGGCAGTTCAGCCACCGCATGTGATCCGATGACAACACAAGGAAACGGCGCATCGCGTGGAGCATGCGTTGCTACAGAAGGTTGATAATCCTATGACCACCAAAGATGTTGTTCGCGTAGGTGTGATCGGCTGCGGAGCCGGTTTGTTCCACCTTGAAGGCTATGCCGAAGAGCCACGGGCCAAAGTTGTTGCGCTCGCCGGCCTGGATACGGATCGTTGCAAGTCGCTCGCAAAGAAATTCGATGTGCCAAGCATCCACAGCGAATACCAGGAGCTACTCGATCGCGACGACATCGATGCCGTTAGCATCGCCGTCCCGAACATCCTGCATTTGCCAGTGGCCAAGGCAGCGTTCGAAGCTGGAAAGCATGTCTTAATCGAGAAGCCCCTGGCCCGCAACGCAGCTGAAGGCGTTGCCATGATCGAGGAAGCTCGCAAGCACAACAAAATCCTCGGTGTCAGCTTCCAGCGTCGCACTCGCCACGATGTGCAGCTGATGAAAGAAGGCGTTGAGAACGGACAGTTCGGAAACGTCTACTACTCCAAGGCCTGGTGGATGCGTCGATCCGGCATTCCGGGCCTCGGCAGCTGGTTCACCAGTAAGGAAGCAGCCGGTGGTGGACCGCTGATCGACCTGGGCGTGCACGTGCTCGATATGCTGATGTACGTGCTGGGGAATCCGGAAGTGCACTCTGTAACCGGTACCACCTATTCTGAAATCGGCCCGAGCGGTCGCGGCGGATGGCCCGATCAGCGTCGATTCCAGATGAACAAGGACCAGAAGTTCGAAGTGGAAGACCTCGCCAGCGCCTTCGTGCGATTGAAGGATGGCGGCACCCTGCTTCTGGAAGCAAGCTGGGCAAGCTTCACGGAAATGAAGGACGATTTCGGAATCCAGATCTATGGATCCAAGGGCGGTGCTCGCCTATTCTCCGAGCAATATGCGCTCACCGATACACTTGAGGTGTATGGAGAAATGGGCGACGCCACCACGGATATGAAGCCGCGACTGGTCGCGCGCGAGGGCCATGCCGAGGTGATCCACACCTTCGTGGACAGCATCTTGCACGGTACACCAATGGAGCCCAACGGCCTCGATGGACTCGCCAACATCCAGCTCATCGATGCGATTTACAAATCAGCCGAGTTGGGACGAGAAGTGATTTTGGACGAAGAGATCGCACAGATTTCTGAATAAGGGGAGCTTTACCAAATGAGTATTCGCGTAACCGTATGGAACGAATTCCGACACGAACGGACCGAAGGTCACGAGGCAATGAACGTCTACCCGGACGGCATTCACAGCGTCATTGCGGGTTTCCTCACCGAGGCAGGCTACGATGCCAGCACCGCCACGCTTGATGAGCCGGAGCACGGCCTCACCCAGGATGTGATCGATAACACTGACGTCTTCGTCTGGTGGGGACACATGGCCCACCACGAGGTCGATGACGTGATCGTCGAGAAGGTGAAGAATCGCGTACTCGCTGGTGCCGGCCTGATCGTGCTGCACAGTGGACATTTCAGCAAAATCTTCCAGCGCCTCATGGGCACCACCTGTAACCTGAAGTGGCGTGAAGCCAACGAGAAAGAGCGACTTTGGGTCGTGAACCCGGCACACCCGATCGTTGAGGGTATTGGCGAATACTTTGAGCTGCCGGAAGAAGAGATGTACGGCGAACACTTTGATATTCCCCAGCCCGATGAACTCCTGCTCGTCAGCTGGTTCAGCGGTGGCGAGGTCTTCCGCAGTGGCGCCACCTTCAGCCGGGGCCGCGGCAAGATCTTCTACTTCCGCCCTGGCCACGAGACACACCCCACCTACTTCGATGCCAATGTGCAGAAGGTGATCAACAACGCCGTGAAGTGGGCCGCACCAAACAACGGTCCGGATGTGAAATTCGGCAACCGCCT
>CAZYDY010000371.1:0-1972 GCA_964646245.1 uncultured Sphaerobacteraceae bacterium | reverse complement strand
GTCCGTGATCACGTTGTAGCCGATCTTCTGGTCCTTCTTCTCTTCCTGCAGGGCGCGAACGCGCTCCACAATCACAGCACCATCGCGTCCGGCGTTCTGGGCAATGCCTCGCATTGGCTCTTCGAGAGCGCGGCGAAGGATGTTCATGCCAGTGAGAACGTCGCCTTCTTCGGTGGCGCCGTCGAGTGCGCTGATGGCGTGAACGAGGGTGACACCACCACCTGGGACGATGCCCTCTTCAACAGCAGCACGGGTTGCGCTGAGCGCATCCTCAACGCGGTGCTTCTTCTCCTTGAGCTCGGTCTCGGTGGCAGCACCGACCTTGATCACAGCTACGCCGCCGGCGAGCTTGGCAAGTCGCTCCTGAAGCTTCTCGCGATCGAAATCGCTGCTGGTGCTTTCAATAGCCGCACGGATCTGGGAGATGCGGGCGTCCACGTCTTCCTTGGCGCCCTGGCCGTCGACGAATGTGGTGTCATCCTTGGTGGAGACAACACGTCGGGCGGAACCGAGGTCTTCCATGGTGACGCTATCGAGCTTGCGTCCGACTTCTTCACTGATTACGCGTGCACCGGTGAGGGCGGCGATGTCTCGCAGCATTTCCTTACGGCGATCACCGAAACCAGGTGCCTTGATGGCGAGGCTGTTGAAACGACCCTGCAGCTTGTTGACTACGAGGGTGGCGAGTGCTTCGCCGTCTACATCCTCAGCCAGGATCACGAGTGCCTTACCAGTCTTGGCAACAGCCTCGATGGTCGGCAGGATGTCCTGAATGGCGCTGATCTTCTTGTCTGTGATGAGAATGAAGGGATCTTCGAACTCGGCAGCCATGGCTTCGGTGTTGGTCACGAAGTATGGGCTGATGTAGCCGCGATCGATCTGCATACCTTCGGTGTACTCGGTCTCGAACTCGAAACCGCGGGACTCTTCAATGGTGATAACACCATCCTTGCCCACCTTCTCCATGACCTCGGCAATGAGATCGCCGATTTCTTCATCGGCTGCGGAGATGGCAGCAACCTGGGAGATCTCCTGGCGGGTCTCAACCGGGGTCGCGAGCTTGAGGACGTGGTCCACAACGAGAGCACTACCGCGATCCAGGCCCTGCTTCAGAAGCATGGCGTTGGCACCGGCGGCGATGTTGCGCAGGCCTTCGTGAACGATTGCCTGGGCCAGAACAGTGGCGGTGGTTGTACCGTCACCGGCTGCATCGTTGGTCTTGGTGGCGGCTTCCTTGAGGAGCTGCGCACCCATGTTTGCGAACGGATCTTCGAGTTCGATTTCCTTG
Source organism: uncultured Sphaerobacteraceae bacterium (assembly GCA_964646245.1). Lineage (GTDB taxonomy): Bacteria > Chloroflexota > Chloroflexia > Thermomicrobiales > UBA6265 > UBA6265. The sequence goes on along the minus strand of CAZYDY010000371.1, from coordinate 684 downwards.
GCAACGGTAACGCCGTCATGGGTTACGGTTGGGGCGCCGAACTTCTTGTCGATGGCCACGTTGCGACCCTTGGGGCCGAGGGTGGTTTTGACTGCATTGGCGAGAGTATCCACGCCCTCCTTGAGGGAATGGCGTGCCGCCTCGTTGAATTCAATAATCTTGGACATGTTTGGTTACTCCATCGAATTTGGGGCTAATGCCCGAAATGCGTTACGACCTAGTTGAGAACAGCGAGGACGTCCTTCTCGGCAAGGATCAGGTAATCCTTGTCGTCAAGCTTGAACTCGGTACCGGCATACTTGGCGAAAAGAACTTCGTCGCCAACCTTCACATCCATCGGGATGCGATCACCGTCATCGTCACGTCGGCCTTCGCCAGCAGCGACGACTGTACCGCGATGCGGCTTCTCCTTGGCGGTGTCCGGGAGGACGATACCGCTTGCGGTCATCTCTTCTCGGGTCGCTGGCTCAATAACCAGTCGATCGCCCAATGGCTTAAGGTTCAGTGATTCAGACATTTATGATGCCTCCTGAAATAATTCTAATCCTTGACACGCTCCGTGCCATGGTTCTCTATACAAAGCGAATCAGTACACATCATGCGAAGCGTACTGATTACGACCACATCGAGAATAGCATAGCGATTAGCACTCATCAAGGGTAGAGTGCTAAATCTCTGTTTTTT
>CAZYDY010000370.1:0-1981 GCA_964646245.1 uncultured Sphaerobacteraceae bacterium | reverse complement strand
GCTTCATCCTCCGCCCACAACTTGTAGCCATCGAGGTTGCGCACGCCGACCTGCTTGAACAGCTCGTAGCGACGGTTCATCTCACGCAGAACCATTCGCAGCGCGCCAACAACCTTATCCATCTCGGTCACAACCGGGCACTTCAGGTGCGGTACACCGTTGTAGCCAACCAGCTCAACCATCTTGGGGTCGATCATCACGAGGTTAAGTTCGTCCGGCTGCTTCACGCTGATGAGCGTGCTGATGATGCCATTGATACACACGGACTTACCGGAACCAGTCGCACCGGCAATCAACAGGTGCGGCATCTTCGTGAGATCGCCAACGATGTACTGACCGTTCACATCGCGACCCAGGGGTAATGGCAGCTTGGCCTTGCTCTCCTGGAACGCAGGCGACTCCAACACCTCGCGAAGGCCGACCGTAGCTATCTGCGGATTCGGGATCTCGATGCCTACCCGCGCCATACCCGGGATCGGGGCCTCCACACGGATGCTCTGTGCAGCCAGTGCCAGGGCGAGGTCGTTCTGCAGTTCCGTGATTCGTCGCACCTTCACGCCATTGCCTGGCTCCAGGGCAAACTGGGTCACCGCCGGTCCGGGATTGATCTCTCGCACGGACGCCTTCACCTTAAAGCTCTGGAGGGTTTCTTCAATGACTCCCGCTTTTGCTTCCAGCATCTTTGGGTCCGGTGTCACCTGCTCGTAATACGGCAATGCTTCGAGGTTCGGCAGTGGGAATGGCAGATCCACCTGCGTTGCCTGTGTCGGTACAACAGCCGGGGCGCTGGTCGTTTCCGTGACCTTCCCCTGCTTCGGCTGTGCCGGCAAGTTAATTACGGGCGCCAGGTACTGCGCCTCCTCGACCGGAATCGGGGTCGCCTTCTTCGCTGCTGGTTTCTTCGGCGTCACAGCAGTGAAGCTCATCGTCTTATTAAGCGCCTTCACCGGGGCTTTTTTTGGCGCTGGCTCCTGCTCGGCTCGCGTTGGCCAAAGCCTTCTGATCTCGGCGTCAAAGGATGCGAGATCATGACCGGAGAGCAGGAAAACCGCCAGGAGGCCCAGGCCAAACATCAGCAGGCCAGTGAAAAGGCTCCCAACCATTCCGCTCAGGATATCGGTTGAAATCTTGCCCAGTACTCCACCAGTGCCACCCTCGGCCAGCAAACCAGTCGCGCCGAGAATGAAGGCCGCTCCGCCGAAATAATGGCGGAACAACAGCACCGGACCTTTTTCAACCATGAACGCGCGCACGGCAATGAGGACACAGAAGATGGGAACCAGGAATGCAGCACCACCAAAAGTAGATGTGAGCACGTTGCCCCACCACTCCAGGAGGGCGCCATCCTGCGCACCGCGGCCAATGGACCAACTACTGAACAGGGCAAGCAAGGCGAACGTACCACCGAGGAGCTCTCGCTTAAAGCGATCACTCATCTCAAGCGGCGGTACAGCACCCTGCACGAAAGCGCGCAAACGAAGCGCAAATAGCGAAAGCCCTGTGGGCTGAGTTGCCACAGGCTTCTTGCGCGATGCTGACTTCTTGCGGTTGGCGGCGCCCTGTGCGCGGGTTTGTGTCGCCATTCGTAACTCCGATACTGCTAAATCTCTCCAGAAATGCCACAACGGATGAACTGCTCATTACCAACCCGTCGGGACGTACGTACAGTATATGCCAAGATGTCACGAGTGTACAGGATGACCGGACACACCGCCCTACGTAGCCCGCGCAGTCACAGGCTTATCGCTACTCGTTTTGGAGGGAACGCTATTTCAGCCTCTTCGCTGCAGGGCGCTCAATCGGCGAGAGAACCACCGTACAAATACGACCGGCAAGCGTGAAATAGTCCTTGACACATTCTCGTTTACTGGCCTATACTCACTCCGCTGCCTCATCAAGTGGCATGCGCGGAAGTGGCTCAGTGGTAGAGCATCTCCTTGCCAAGGAGAAGGTCGCGGGTTCGAATCCCGTCTTCCGCTCC
>CAZYDY010000369.1:0-1986 GCA_964646245.1 uncultured Sphaerobacteraceae bacterium | reverse complement strand
ATCGACCAGCAATATTGTGTTTGCCGTCGCTACGTTTCTGGTCGTCGTACTGATACTCATGTGGGGTATCGTTGCGGCAATGGTGATCAACGACACGTTGAGCATCGAATTCATTGCTATCACCATTGTTCTCACCCTTGCATACAAGCCGACAATGGACAGCCTCAGGAGAAGTTTCGAGAAATGATTGATACAGGAACCATTGCCGCCATTGCCACTCCGGTAGGCGAAGGAGGTATTGGCGTTATTCGCGTTAGCGGAGATGAAGCGGTTGATATCGCGAAACGGATTTTTCGTAAACCCAATGGTTCATCGTTAGATCTGAAGAGTATTGATTCCCATACGCTTCATTACGGCAATATCGTAGATGGAGACCGAGTGGTGGATGATGTGCTGCTGGGCTGGATGAAGGGCCCGCACACATACACACGCGAAGATACCGTAGAGATCAGCTGTCACGGTGGTCCGCTACCGATGCGGGAGGTGCTGCGAGTGGCTCTTGCGGCGGGAGCTCGTCCGGCAGAGCGGGGTGAATTCACACTGCGAGCGTTCCTGAACGGTCGGCTGGATCTCACCCAGGCCGAGGCCGTGCTGAATGTGATCGGTGCGCAGACGAGTGAAAGCCTCCGCCTGGCGGTCGATGACCTTGCCGGCGATCTCTCCTCCCGTCTTGCCCCGGCCAGCACTGCGCTGGTGCGCTTGCTCGCTTACCTGGATGCGAGTGCTGATTTTCCTGATGACGAGATCGAGACTTCTGATATCGAAGAAGGCCTCACCACCGCAGAGGCAGCACTGGCTGATGTGATTGCTGGTGCCAACGCCGGCATGCTCTATCGCGATGGAGCCACGATCGCGCTGGTGGGGCGACCGAATGTGGGCAAAAGTAGCTTGCTTAATGCATTGCTGCGCAGCGATCGCTCAATTGTCACACCCATCGCCGGAACCACACGTGATGTGATCCGGGAATCCGTGAACCTCAGTGGTATTGCAGCAACGTTGCTTGATACGGCCGGAATCGTTGAGACCGATGATCCGGTTGAACGCATTGGTGTGGAGCGGAGTCGACAGGCGCTCGCCACAGCGGCGTTGGTGGCATTTGTGGTCGATGGCTCGGAGTCGCCCTCGAGCGGCGACCTGGAGATCGCCCAGGTGCTGGCAGACCGTCCGGCGGATCAACGCACTCCCGTAGTGATGGTGATCAACAAGCAGGACCTGGATCAGCAATCGCAACAGGAATTGCTTGATCTCCTTCCGGATGCGCGGATCGTGCATGTGAGCGCGAGCACCGGCGCAGGGATCGACGAGGTGGAGCGTGAACTGCATGGCAACCTGGCGAGCGATGCTGGTGTGCAGCCGAGCCTGGTGAACGCCCGTCAGCGCTCTGCGCTGGACCGTGCATATGCCCATGTAACGGATGCCATGGCTGCCCACGAGGCTGCTGTTCCGCAGGATCTCCTGGCGACATCAGTTCGGGCTGCTCTTCATGCGGTAGGCGAAGTGACCGGTGAGAACGTGGATGAGGCGGTGCTGGTGGAAATCTTCTCGTCGTTCTGTATCGGGAAGTAATTACGAACGTCAAGTTGGGGTCCGAGGGCGGTGTCCCCTGGTGAATGATCTCGATCGCAAAACGTCATCACCGGGATCCTTCGTCAATCGCCATGCGATTGCTCAGGTTGACGCCCGATTTTGACATCCCTACCCCACACCTCTACTCGCTACCCCCACGTAAAGTGGGGGCGTACGCCCGGGGTCGAGGCTGAGCGAAGCCGACCATTATCCCCAAGCTGCGTGGATGACGGCCGATTTTGACATCCCTCTATCACCCCTCTACCCTTAAAGTACCAACCGCATAGCCGGACGGGAGCTCGGGAAGGCCGGGCTGAGAGGGCGATCACTTTATCGCCGACCGTATGTGACCTGATCGGGATAATGCCCGCGCAGGCATCGGAAGGATGTTTCCATGAACACGTTATTTTCTGCCAAACT
>CAZYDY010000368.1:0-2002 GCA_964646245.1 uncultured Sphaerobacteraceae bacterium | reverse complement strand
GCGACGATCGCCAGGTCCACGCTCTCACGCGGATCGGCCGGGGTCATGCGGAAGTGGTCCATGGTCAGGCACTCGGTTGGGCACCAGTCCACGCACAGACCACAGCGGATGCAGCTTCGCTCGTCGATGATCATGGCGGCGGCATTCTGTCCGAGCTCGCCACGAGCCATCTGTGCCAGGCTCACTTCGCCGTCAATCGAGTGAATGCGCTCCGGAGAGATCATCTCGATGCAGTTGTGCGGGCATACGTCCACGCAACTGTTGCAGAGAATACAGCGATTACCATCAATGAAGATGTTCAGCTGGCACTGCAGGCAGCGCTTGGATTCTTCAAATCCAATGCTCTTGGTCATACCCATTTCGGATTCCAGGGTGTTATCCATGGATCCAAGTCCACGCTGCGCAACTGGCAGCATTGGCATATCCTGGCGACCAACATCCGAGTAGTCGTCTCCCCAAACGAGGCGGCGGCTCATGGAGGTCATGCTCCACTCGGCGATACCTTCGCTGAGCAAGCTGTTTGGCGTGCCCACGTACTCGGTTGGAACACGCGTGATTTCCATCTCCTTCACCTTCGGGGTGACATCGCGCATCTCGGCATCGATTGCCTCTGCCACGCGCTTGCCTTCGCCAATGGCGGAGATGAAGTTGGTCGGGTTAATTACGTAGTCGCCTACTGCCCATACGTTTGGCAGTTCGGTCTTCAGGTTCTCGTCCAGCAGCGGCACACCGCGGCGGTCAACATTCTTGAAGAGGTCTCCCAGGAAGCGGTTATCCTGCTTCTGGCCGATGGCCTCAATGACCATGTCGCACTTGATCTCGAACTCGCTGCCCGGAATCGGATTCGGGCGACGTCGGCCAGATGCATCCGGCTCACCAAGCTCGTTCTTCACGAGTTCGAGCGCCCTTACGCGACCCTTGCGGTCACCGATAACGCGAGTGGGTGTAACCATGTACTGGATTTCCACACCCTCGATCTCGGCTTCTTCAAGCTCGAGCTCTTCCACCGGAATCTCGTGGACGGTACGGCGATAGGTCATGATGCTGGTGTCAGCGCCAAGTCGAAGCACGGTGCGTACGCAGTCCATCGAGGTGAAACCACCACCAACGGTCACAACGTTACGACCGACCCAAACATCTTCCTGCCCAAGTGCGGTATCGGCGAGGAAATCGAGGCCGCTTACAACGCCTTCGAGATCGTCTCCTTCAATGCCGAGCTTCTGGGCAGTCTGGCAACCGGCTGCCAGCACGACAACGTCGAACTGCTCAGCCATTGCAGACAGTTGAATGTCCTTGCCTACTTCCATGTTGTAGTGGATGCGTACACCGAGATCGGTGATCTGGGCGACCTCTTCGGCAATAACATCCCGCGGCAGGCGCCACTCCGGCACACCTGTCCACATCACACCACCCGGAACCGGGAAGCGCTCGAAGATATCTACCTGGTAGCCGCGGCGTGCGAGCTGTCGGGCAGTGGTCAGGCCAGCAACACCGGCACCCACGATTCCAACGGTGAGTCCGTTGCTCGGGGCTGCGATGTCACGGCGAGTCTCGCCACGGTAATCGGCCGCTACGCGCTTGATGTAGCAGATACCGATTGGCTCATCGACTTCCTTGCGTCGGCAGGCGTCTTCACACGGACGCGCGCACATACGGCCAAGACAGCCCGGGAACACGTTGTGTTCACGGTTCAGCTCGTAGCTGTCGCTGTACCGACCATCCGCCACCATCGCAATATAGCGGGAGATGTCGGTATGGCTTGGGCAGGCGGTCATGCATGGAATATTGTCGCTGAACCACTGGGCATCGCCAGAGTACAGCGGGTATTGTTTCCCGCTTCGAATGGTATAGGGACTAAAGAATGACGCGTCAACAAACGCGAGCAGGCGCAAACGTCGGCCGTCTTCCACCATAGGGGTATCGAAGCCCTGGCCTACGATACCGAGAGACGCGAGTTCGTTGGCAGTCATGCCAACTTCAGCGTTATCCATGGCACGGAAGC
>CAZYDY010000367.1:0-2011 GCA_964646245.1 uncultured Sphaerobacteraceae bacterium | reverse complement strand
GCTGGATTTCAATGTCCAGGCGTGGATTACTGATCCGGACGGGAACAAGATCGAACTGATGCAATACTCGCCGGAATCACCCCAGATCGCGATTCGGAACGGCTCAGCATTTCCGTCGAGTGAAATACTCACCAAATCGGAGAGGACTCCATAAATGAGCGACGAGAAGAGACTACGATTCGAAATCGCGATGGCTCCCACAGAATTACCCGATATCGGTAAGTGGAGTCAAGGATTCACACTGACGAAAACCATCACCGGTGACCTCATCGGTTCCAGCGAAGGTTTGTTCATCAACGCGGGACAGGCCGAAGGCATGCGAAGCTACATTGTGGTTGAGAAGCTGAGCGGAAAAACTCCGGACGAAGAAGAAGCTGGTGTGATTCTAGAACATGGTGGCATCGAGAACGACGATTCCGCCTGGTTTGGACGCATTGTTCCCGGTACCGGAATCGGTGCGTGGGAAGGCATGACGGGCACGGTCCGTTTTGAACGAGACGACGACGGTGAGATGATGGTGCTATCGCTTAACTGATTTTCTCCGTGAGCCAATTATTGATTTCTGCCAAAGCCCGATCGCGGACGGGTTTGGTGCTGAGCATGACGTCGTGTCGGGCGCCGGTGAGAGGTACGTCGGTGACGTCCTTGCCGATCTTCGGCAACCACTGCTTCATTTGCTCCACATCCAGGACCAGGTCGGTTCCGGCAACAGCTTCATCCCACTCGGTGACACCGGGCGTGCTGGCATCTGAGCGCAACATCAGTACGGGCACGCCCACATCCAGACCGCGGTGCAATCTCGCATGTTCGCGACGAACTGCGGCCAGGAAACCCATCTTCACGGGTTGAGGTGTGAGCGGCTTCCAGCGAGGATCGAAATCCCACTCTCCGAATGCGCTTTTGTGGATGGTTTGTGCATAGATGCCGGCAAGACCGCGCGGGGCACTCATCAGTGGACGAACGCTCCCAAGAGCGCGAATCACCCAGGTGCCAAACGTGCGGGTGATCCATGGCTCCTGCAAATCCAGCCATGGACTGTTGAGGATAAGTGCGTCGATTGGGTGGGATTCGCGGCGATCATGCGCCCAAAGGGAACTTATGAGCCCCCCGGTGCTATGGCCCATGAGCACGATGCGCTCGTGTCCATCGGCGCGGATGTGCTCGATTGCGAGGTCGAGTTCTTCGTAGTATTCGGTGAGATCATCTGTGAACCAGGGCTCCTGCTTTGGCCGCAAAGAGCGACCGTATCGCCGCAGATCAACTGCGTACCAGGCCCACCCCTGCCCAGCGAAATGCCGGGCGACATGATCCTGGAAGAAATAATCCACAAACCCGTGCAAGTAGAGCATGGCGCCACGCAGCGGGACGCTCGGATTCGCCGGCAGTGAAACCAGCGTCGCGAACTCGTTGTTCGCGAAATCCAATCGTTGTTGTGTGTAATCCGGACCGAGTACGTCTTCCAATTCGAATTCGCCTTTCACCTGAACGGGTAGCCATGAGTCAATGGTAACCGGCGGGCTGGCATGAGACGTGCGATTTCCCTGATGTTAACTGGACGAATAAGGAGTGACCCATGAGCGACAAAACAGTGCCTCACGACGCAGATGAATACAAAGACGACGACAAGGCACCCCGGACGGATCCGAGCCATGTAGATAATGACCCCCTGGTACGCGAGGCGGAGACTGATGAGGACGATGAGTTTCCGAATCGGGACGATGATGAGTTCACCAAGCGGGATCTACAGGAGCCAGTGATTCACCCGGATGTGCAAGAGGACGTAGAGCCGGACGATCCACCACGAGGTGAATCCGGCGAGCCGAACGACGTGAAATCTCCGATTGATCCCGACGCATCCAACAACTAGTCGATGACCTGGCCGTCCGCGATTTCGATGGTACGGCCAGACTCCCGCGCACAAATGGCTGCCCGTAACCGGGTGGCCATTTGTGGTGTACACACCTGGTCAAGCTGATGAGGGGGTAGGAAGTGAACGTCCCTGATCTCATCG
>CAZYDY010000366.1:0-2014 GCA_964646245.1 uncultured Sphaerobacteraceae bacterium | reverse complement strand
GGGAAGGCGAGTGCGCTATGCAGTGATGTGCGGAGATCGGTCATCAGTATGCTCCTGGTTCGTACAATGGTTCTTGACAGCCGGTATGTTCTCACACATCATCGCGGCGAGAACGCGAACCGTCAAAACAATGATCCGCAGGAGCAATACCGTGAAAATCGCCCAGATGAACGTCATCCCGGTCACCATGGCCGATCCGCCGTTGCGTAATGCGCCTGGCATTCACGAGCCGTACGTGAATCGGCTTATTGTGGAACTGGTGGGCGAGAACGGCATCAGCGGCTGGGGCGAGCAGGCGTATAGCTCCGCCCTCCAGGCCGACCTGGAAGCGATTGCTCCACACATCGTCGGGCTTCAGAGTCACGATCACGCAGCCATGATGCGTGTGGTGGAGGGGCACTTTGCTGACGATGCCGAGCGCGTTGATCCGATCCTGCGCAATTTTCGCACGGATGTCCGCAAGCCCGGAATGACCATCCCTCGCGCATTCAGCCCGATCGAAGTCGCTGCATTCGACCTCATGGGCAAGACACATGGCCTGCGCGTGGTGGACCTGCTCGGCGGACCGGTGCGGGATCGCGTCAACTTCAGCGCCTATCTCTTTTACAAACATGCGGGTGGAGGAGGGGAGGGCGATGATCTTCGTGATGATGAGTACGGCGAGGCGATGAGCCCGGAACAAATCACCGGCCAGGCGCGCCAGATGGTTGATACGCATGGTTTCAAAAGCATCAAGCTCAAGGCAGGTGTGCTGGATCCGCCAGAGGAAATCGAATCCATTCGCCAGCTCCGCGCCGAGTTTGGCCCAGGTGTCCCGTTGCGCATTGATCCCAACTGCGCCTGGGGTCCGAACACCAGCCTCCAGGTCGCTCGCGAGCTGAAAGAGGAGCTGGAGTACTTCGAGGATCCAACCGCAACCATCTACGGCATGGGCGCATTGCGGAAAGTGTTGCTCAGCGAGGGCATTGATATGCCTTTGGCTACGAACATGTGCGTCACCGAGTTCGACCAGATTCAGGAAGGGCTGAAGGAGGAGGCCGTGCAGGTGATTCTGGGAGACCACCATTACTGGGGTGGCCTCCGCGCCACCATGGAGCTCGGCCGCTTGTGCGAAACGTTCGGCATCGGCATGAGCATGCACAGCAACACCCACTTCGGCATTAGCCTGATGGCGATGTCACACGTCGCCGCAGCTACTCGTGCTCTTACCTTCGATGTCGATACGCATTACCCCTGGCTGGATCCGAAGGACGAGATCGTCGCCGGTGGCAAGATCGCCTTCAGCGATGGTGGCCTGACGCTTCCGGATGCCCCGGGTCTCGGTATTGAGATCGACCGGGATGCGCTCCAGCGGCAGCACGAACTCTTCAACAGCATCGCCTATCGCGACCGGGACGACGTCGGCCACATGCAGCGCACGTTTGATCCGAACTGGAGCGAGCACCTGCCGCGGTGGGAGTAACTCACCCGGGGTTACGACGGTCTGCGGCTCGATCCGTCCCTACTCATGCAGGCACCAAATCCTCGCGATCCCACCCCAGTTGATCGACGATTGCATCGGCGAGCAATCCCCGATGGCAAGCTTCGGGAGTCTGCTCAACGCACAGGATCAGCACCCGATCCACATCATCCAGCGATTCGGTGAATGCCTGCGCATCGAAGTCATCGAGCACCTCGCGTTTGTAGGCGGCGGTGAATTCATCCGATAGCCGGTCACGTTCATGCCGGGCGATGTTGCGGGATGAGTCGATTTCGCCTTCGCGTTTGATGAGGGATTCAGAGGGCGCGAGGTCGATTCTATGAACATACGTAATATCGTGATTGGCCAGCATCTCCTGGAGTCGTGTGCTGTTCGCAAAGCTGTATTGCGAGCCACGCACTCCACGACGTCTGCGAGTATCGACGAAGACATCCGGTTTCGAGTCGACAACCGCCTTCTCGAACGATTCTGCTGTGAAGCCGTACACACCGCACGTAATGATGGTTGGCATTAGCGCACTATCTCCCGCAACAG
>CAZYDY010000365.1:0-2019 GCA_964646245.1 uncultured Sphaerobacteraceae bacterium | reverse complement strand
CCGGCGAATCCTCCCCGGAGGATGCTATGGCAACCGCCAAGCAGAACACCATGGCGGATATGGACGCGGGCGGATACTGCCCGATTGCCGCCCCGGAATAGGTACAACTTCAGGTCAATACGGAAGCGAGGGGCATATGCCCCTCGCTTTCAGGAATTTCCATACAAGAGGTGAAGGTCAATGGTTTTGCAAAAAGGAGATTCGACTCTCCAGGTGCAACCGGCTCAGGTGGGTACCGCTATACAAGCCGGCCCCTGGTGGACGTCCAGAACCGAGCGGAAAAGGATGCGGCTCGGGCTGCTCTTTATTTTGCCCTGGATCATCGGATTCTTCGGGCTCATCCTCTATCCACTGGCCTATACCTTTTATCTCAGCATGACCCGGTTTGGCGGATTCCTTCCGCCAGAATGGATCGGGTTTGATAACTACACCCGGCTCTGGAACGACGGCCTCTTCCATACATCCCTCTATAACACCTTCTACTACACGTTATTGGCCGTGCCTATTGGCGTAGTAGTAGCGATGATTCTGGCGTTGGCGATGGACCAACGAATGCCGGAAATTCCTCTTTATCGCACCCTACTCTATCTACCTTCTATTTTGCCGCTGTTTGCGACAGCGTTCATCTTTATGACACTGTTGGATCCGAATCAGGGCATTGTCAACGATATGCTTCGCGCGGTGGGATTCAATCCACCAAACTGGTTCGGTAACGCAAAGTGGGCCAAGCCTGCATTGGTTGGTATGGCACAGTTTGGAGCCGGTCAAATGGCGCTGGTGTTCCTTGCCGGCCTCAAGGGGATTCCCACCTCGCTGTATGAGGCAGCTGAGATCGATGGAGCCGGGGTACTTAACCGCTTCTTCAAGATCACCCTGCCGTTGATGACTCCAGTGATTTTGTACAGCCTGATTCTTGGTATTAGTACCGGGCTGCAGATTTTTACCCAGAGCTTCATTATCACCAACGGTGGCCCTGCAAACTCCACCAACTTCCTGGTGTTCAACCTCTATCGCAATGCGTTCAACTATTCCAATCAAATGGGGTATGCATCTGCGATGGGTGTGATTCTGTTCGTTATTACCGTTGCATTGGCCGGTCTCGTGTTTTACAGCTCCAACCGATGGGTTAACTACGAGATGAGCTAGGGATTTCATCCCACCAGAAAGGAGCACAAACTTGGCCACAATAGCAACGACACCAAAAGAAGTAGAACTTCGCCAGGGAGATCAAAAACGCGCCCAACGTGATCGCCGCTTGCGGTTCATTCGACAGCAAATCATCCCTCGCATCATTCTTATCGTCATGTGCGCAATCTTCGTTTTGCCGTTTTACTGGATGTTGACGCAGAGTCTGAAATCCAATGCGGAGCTCGTGCAATACCCGCCCACGTGGTTCGTACAGGATCCGCAGTGGGGCAACTTTAAGGCAGCAACCGAAAAGATTCCGTTCTGGATGTTTGCACGCAACACCGTGATCATCACCGCCGGGTGTGTGATTGGTGCGCTCATCTCGAACCCGATCATCGCCTATGGATTCTCTCGCCTGCAATGGCCGGGTAGAGACAAGGTCTTTCTGGTGGTGTTGGCAACGGTATTCATGCCGTTCCCGGCGATCATCGTGGCCTATGTCGACATCTGGGCGCAGGTGGCAGACTGGTCGCGCATTGAGATATTTGGATACACACCTATTCCCAACTTCGGAATGGGGACGTTTGGACCGCTCATCATTCCGCAATTCCTCGGATCGGCATTCTTCATCTTCCTGCTACGGCAGTTCATGATGCAGATCCCGTACGATCTGTCTGACGCGGCGCGCCTCGATGGGGCGAATGAGTGGCAGATTTTCTCGAACATCATCATGCCGCTCACCAAACCGGCACTGGGCGTAATTGCGATTCTCGCCGGACTCGCTGCGTGGAACGACTTCCTTGGTCCGCTCATCTTCCTGCTTAAGGAGGAAATGTACACACTGGCTATCGGTCTCACCTTCTTCCAGAGCCAGGCTGACCGTGACATTCA
>CAZYDY010000364.1:0-2027 GCA_964646245.1 uncultured Sphaerobacteraceae bacterium | reverse complement strand
TCCACGATCAGATCGAACGATTTCTCCACGCGGTCCCAACGCTTGTCCCGATCCATGGCGAAGTAGCGACCAATCAGTGTTGCGATGCGAGCACCATCGTGGCCGTGCAGGGCGTCTTCAATTGGTTCGATGAACTCAATAGCCGAGGTGGGTGATGTATCCCGGCCATCTGTAAACGCGTGCACCAGGATTTTGGTGATGCCAGCCTCGAGCGCAGCATTGATGGTTGCGATGAGGTGGCGAGTGTGGGCGTGCACTCCCCCTTCGCCGATGAGCCCCATCAGGTGCAAGGTTGCATCGTTCTCACGAATGCGCTTGAACATTGCCTGGAGCACCTCGTTCTTCGCGTACGATCCGTCCTGGATCGCGCGGTCGATGCGCGTGATCCACTGATAGACAATAAAGCCTGCGCCGATGTTGAGATGCCCGACCTCGCTATTGCCCATTTGCCCGACCGGTAGCCCCACATCCTCGCCGCTGGTTCGTAACGTGGCAGAAGGGTAGTTCTCCAGCAGGTTATCCATGTTTGGCGTGTTGGCCTGCAGCACGGCGTTTCCGGGCTCATCCCGGCCGATCCCCCATCCATCGAGGATCGCCAATAGCACCGGAGTTTTGGGCTGGCTCATCAATAAATCTTCCTTTCACGGCGATCGCTGCATGCGGAAGGTGACTATCGACCCGAAGCATGCGAAAATGACACTCAAACGGTAACAGTTTGCACGCCTGTTTGCGTGCCAGAATGGAGTGAAACACATGGCGAACTATCAGATTTCCCTGCTTCCCGGCGATGGCATTGGCCCAGAAGTGGCAGAGGCAACCCGCCGCGTACTGGATGCAACCGGCGTTGGATTCGATTGGGAGGTCTGCGCCGCTGGCCTGGACGCCTACGAAAGCACGGGTGAACTGCTACCTCAGGCAACCCTGGATTCGATCCGGCGAAACAAGGTTGGACTCAAGGGGCCAATCACTACCCCCGTTGGTACCGGATTCCGCTCCGTCAACGTGGCCCTGCGCCACGAGCTGAACCTGTACTCGAATGTGCGGCCTGGCAAGTCCATCAAGGGTGTGCAGAGCCGCTTCGAAGACATCGATCTTGTAGTTGTGCGCGAAAACACAGAGGACACCTATGCGGGTGTCGAGTTCGATACCGGCACCTCGGACGCTGCTGAAGTCATCTCAAAGATCAACTCGTTCAGTGAGAAGCAGCTGGCAGCCGATTCTGCCATCACGATCAAGATGACGACGCCAGAGGCAAGCCGACGCATTGTTGAGTACGCCTTTGAGTATGCCAAGGCCAACGGACGCAAAAAGGTCACGGCGGTGCACAAGGCCAACATCATGAAGTACACCGATGGCCTCTTCCTGCGTGTTGCCCAGGAAGTCGCAAAGGACTATCCGGAGATCGAGTTCGACGATCGCATTGTCGACAACATGTGCATGCAGCTCATGCAGAAGCCTGAGCTTTATGACGTTTTGGTAATGCCAAACCTCTACGGCGATATCGTGAGCGACGTGGTCGCTGGCATGATTGGCGGAATGGGTGTCGCTCCTGGTGGAAACATCGGAGCCGATGCCGCTGTGTTTGAGCCGATTCACGGATCCGCACCGACCCACGCTGGCAAGAACGTCGCCAACCCGGTAGCGATGTTGCTGAGTGGCGTGATGATGCTGCGTCACCTCAATGAGCAGGATGCTGCCGAGCGCGTCGAGAACGCTGTCGCCACCGTCATCGGCAGGGGCGAGAAGGTCACATACGACCTCCGCGCCGATCGCGACCAGAGCAAGGCTGCCGGCACCACCGATATGGCCGACGCAATTATCGCGGAACTCTAGAGCCACCTGAACGCTTTTATATCATCGTGTGCACACCCGGCGACTGCGTCTCGCAGCGACCGGGTGTCGCCTTAGTCAGGAGACATTCATATGACCACACAAATCGGCGTTATGTACCGCCGCGAACAGGACCCGTCGGGATTGATGGACGCTGCCCGTCGCGCCGAAGAGCTCGGCTTTGACGAGTTCTGGAT
>CAZYDY010000363.1:0-2045 GCA_964646245.1 uncultured Sphaerobacteraceae bacterium | reverse complement strand
CGCTTCGGTAAAAACGTCCAAAAGTCGTTGCCATAGTGCGGTAAATCCCTCCAAACACTTCGGCGTATTTACATTGAATTTATAGATACCTGCAACCTATGATTGGCCTCAGGGATTTGACGCAGAGCCGAAATAAACCAGATTGTTCATAACTTGCCTATCAGCCTAGGAAGGTCGTTCCCTTCAGGCAGAATTTTTATGTCGATTTTAGATTAGAACGAGGCCAGAGAGTCCTCTTCTACAAAGCCGCGGAGATCAAATAACGGACGCTGGTGGCTGCTTTACGCCACCACCGAGAAGGACACATAGCAGAAAGGGGATCTATTCATTATGGCTTCAATTGTCGTGTACGAGCCCAGGCAACGTCGTTCTGACGAGATGCTTGACCAGATTCGTGAAAACCTTATCGAATCAAAATCAGTTGAGCCCATCGTACGTATTGACCCGGACGGCTTCATCATTCCGGCCCAGCCAGTTCGGACTGAACCCTCCACGCGAAAGCGCCGGCCAAACGCGATCGCAGGTCTGGTTCGTACGATTTCAGAGCGAACCTTTATCCAGCGACGCATTGAAGCGGCCCAGATGGCCCGCGCGATCGAGGAAGAGGAGGAGGCTATCCAGGTCGCCCGTATCATGGCGATTATTCCTACGTTCGAAACTGAGAGCAAGATCGACAAATCTGTGGAAAGCCTGCTTCTGCAGAGTCGAACAGTGGACAAAATCGTCGTCATCATCAATGGTCCTGGAAATTCCGTTAGTGCCTTCAACAGCCTCAAGTGGCTGGTTGTCGCCTTCCCACAACAACTTATGGTGGTACGCCCTGAAGAGATCAATGGGAAAGATGCCTCTGGTAAGTCGAAGGGCAGCAAGGTTGGCGCGCTGAACTGGGCCTTCCGACGCTTCCTGGCCAGTGGGAACTATGAGTTCATGCTCGGCATGGACGCGGATGTGATTGCCGATGAAGACATGGTGCATCACCTCGAAGAGGACCTGATTCGACAGGCACGCGCAGGTGGTGTTCGTGCCAAGTATTCCTTCGTGATCCCTTCGCATGAGGAGATGAAAGGCAAATCGATGCAGCTTGCCTATGGGCAGCGGCGCGAATTCGCCAAGAAGGAGATTGACGATGCGCTCAACAAGAATGTTGCTCATATCCTCGGTGGACAGGCCACGCTCTTTGAAGTGCAGGCGCTCCGGGAATCCGCACGTGTGACCGAGGGTAGGGTGCCATGGTCGGATAACACACTCGTTGAAGATGCCGAGTTGACCCGGACGCTGGAGAGCCTCGGCTATCGGCCCAGGGTCAGCAGTCGTGCCCGTGCCTGGACGGGTCTGATGCTGACAACAAATGCGTGGCAGAAACAACGACGCAAGTGGCAGGATGGCCACCTGATGGACATGACACGAGACCTTCGTCCTCGTCAGGATTTCCGTCGGTGGAAGGAGCAGTTTGGTCTTGGGTGGAACCTGTTGCTGAGAGTACTGTTCTTCGTCGTGGTGACGATGTCGCTTGCGCTCGATATGCTGGTGATGACGCCGCTATGGATTGTCCCGCTGGCCGTGGTGGCGGTGCAATCACTCCTTATTTCGCTCAAAACACCAAACCACTCACTCCGTGAGATCATCAGTTCGCTCTGGTATCTCCCTGGTGAAATCTATTACCTGCGAACACTATCCGTTTGGCTTGATTCGGTGATCATCGTCATGCTCAATATCTCTCGCGATGGCTGGAGCAATCAGGCGGCCGCAGAATCAGCCAAGAAAAAGACGGCTGCATCGGCATGGCTCATCATCCTCGCGGCTGTCACCGTACCAGTCACCGCCCTTCTGGTCCTGGAGCGGTTCATTTCACGCGAGCTCATGGCATTCATCGTTACGACCGGATGGACGATTGTGACAGCCATGACGGCGATATCCGTACTCTGCATGCTTTCGTTTATCGTGCGCGTGCTTCGCGACTGGAAATCACTTAATCCGTAAGGGGCAGGTCACACTGACTACTGGGACATCATAGATACATAGTGGGCGTTATCGCGTGGGGGATA
>CAZYDY010000362.1:0-2080 GCA_964646245.1 uncultured Sphaerobacteraceae bacterium | reverse complement strand
CCGCGTACTCGTACGACTACTGGAACATTGCGAACTGGAACCTCGCTGACGACGCGGAATAAGCGTCGGAGTCAATCAGATTCGCACTACGAATGCTCCAATCCGATCGGATTGGAGCATTCGCGTTGTTATTGATGATCGGATATCTGGCAGAATAGAATCACATCGCGTTTCAAACGTTTCGCTATGTCTCATTGATCACTCCCCAGGAGGGGCCTCGCCATGAATCATGGACCGCTTTCACAACTCGTTTCAGCATTTGCCGCTGGTCGTATTAATCGACGCACATTCATCACCCATTCCACCGCACTGGGTGTAAGTGCATCTGCGGCTGTATTCCTGGCGAATTCAACCGTGGCGCAGGATGCCACTCCGGAACCCGATCTCTCAGGCCGGCCAGACTATGGAACGGAAGGGCAGGAGCGAGGTGCAGGCGGACAGCTGAGCCTGATGCAGTGGCAAGCGCCCACTTCGTTAAGCCCACATGTCGTTACCGGATCCAAGGATTTCCTGGCGGCAATGCTCGTGGTCGAACCGTTGGTGCATTACTCCGCTGATTCCACAATGGTCCCAAACCTGGTTTCCGAAATCCCTACATTCGAGAACGGTCTTCTTGCTGAGGATCTCACCAGCGTCACCTTCAATTTGTTGCCGGATGTTGTCTGGAGTGATGGGGAGCCGCTAACCGCGGACGATGTTGCCTTCACCGTAGAGTGGGTGAAGGACCCCGCGAACAACTCGGTAAACCAAGGCATCTACGAGGCGATTGAATCAATCGAGGTTGTGGATGACCTAACCTTTACCGCACACTTCGCGACCGGAACTCCCTTCTGGTTCGATCCGTTCACCGGAATTGTTACGGGATGCGTATATCCGCGACACGTACTGGAAGACATCGGCCATGATGCGTTCATGGGATCGCCTGTTGGAACTGGTCCATTCAAAGTCGACGCCTTTGAGCCGAATGACTCCGTCTCCTATTCAATTAATGAAAACTATCGTGAGCCGAACAAGCCGTATTTCAGCAGCGTGCAGCTCAAAGGTGGGACTGATGCAGCCTCCGCCGCCCGATCCGTGCTTCAGACCGGGGAGTTCGACTTCGCCTGGAAACTTCAGGTCGAGCCCGATGTACTGGAAAGTATGTCCTCTGAGGATGCACCTGGATATCTCCTGCCATTCCCGGGGGCAGCCGTGGAACGCGCAAATATGAACTTCACTGATCCTCATACAGAGGTGGATGGCCAGCGCAGCGAGATGAATACGCCTCATCCTTTCTTCACAGATAAGGCTGTGCGCGAAGCCGTTTCTATTGCGATTAATCGCGAGCTCATCGCCAACCAGTTCTACGGCAACGAACAGCCTCATGCCGTGAACCTTCTCTACGGTGATCCGGCCATCGAATCCCCGAACACATCCTGGAGCTTCGATCCGGAACGCGCGAACCAGATCCTCGATGACGCCGGCTGGGTGTTGGACGGCAATGTCCGCAGCAAGGATGGTGTGGAGCTTCGTGCCACATTCGCCTCGAGCGTGAACCCGGTTCGACAGAAAACACAGGCCGTGGTGAAGGCGAACCTCGAAGAAATAGGTATGCAGGTCGAATTGATCTCCATCGATTCGTCGATCTTTTTCGATACAGCCGTCGGAAACGATCAGAACTATGCTCACTTCTATTGGGATATGAACCTCCTGCAGAGCGTGCCGAATAGTCCACGATCCCTGCAAAGCATGGAGACCTGGTACGCTGGCCCGGATCGAGAAAACCTGGCGCAGCAAAGCAATGGATGGGCGGGACAGAACACTTCACGCTACGTAAGCGAAGAGTACGACGCCGCGTTTAATGCAGCTCGCGAAGCCAGCGATTCCGATGAATTGGCACAACAGTTCATTGCCATGAACGATCACCTCATTCTCAACTTCGTCATCATTCCGCTGGTGGTCGCAGGTGAGCCGCGTGCCGTCAGCAATCGCCTACGCGCTGAGAATATCGCCCTTGGTCCGTTCTCCGGTGATTACTGGAACATCGCGAACTGGAACCTCGCTGACGACGCCCAATAGGGATCGGGTCCTACTACGCGTA
>CAZYDY010000361.1:0-2082 GCA_964646245.1 uncultured Sphaerobacteraceae bacterium | reverse complement strand
GCGAAGAACTCGCAGGCTTTCACCGTTGCTTCCGGATTACGAAGCAGGTTGAACTTCTCCAGGTAGGTATCACCATGCTTGCCGCTGGCGTACAGAAAATGCCCATTTCGAATCGCCCCGGTTTCGGCGAGTTGGGTGAGAAGATCGGTCACGTATTATGCTCCTGCTGCTTTGAAACGTGGATTGGCTACGCCAACGATGTCCATGACTGACTTGCACCCCTGCGCATCCAGCCAGTGCTGCAAATCGTCTATGAGGTTGATTGGGGCGGACGGATGGCTAAACACCGCTGTTCCCATCTGGACTGCCGTAGCGCCAGCCATAAAGAACTCGAGCGCATCACTGAGTCCCATAATGCCGCCAATACCCACAATCGGGATATCAACCGCCTGCGCCACCTGATATGTCTGGCGCACAGCTACCGGCTTCACCGCCGGACCGCTGAGTCCACCTGTCATGTTGGCGATCTTGCTGGTGCGAGTGATCGGATCGATACTCATTCCGACCAGTGTATTAATCAGACTGATCGCATCTACGCCCTGCTCCGCTACCGCCGCCGCGATCTCGGCGATATCAACCGCGCCGGGACTAAGTTTGACGATCACCGGCAACGTCGTCGCGTCTCTCACTGCCCTGGCAACATCCGCGCTCATCTGCGCATCCCACCCGAAGCAAAACCCTCCGGCATGGATATTCGGGCAACTGATATTCACCTCGAGACCGGCGACACCCGGAACATCGTCCAGCTTTCGCGCCATGATCGCGAAATCCTCCACGGTGTCGGCCGAGAAGTTAACAATGGCTGGCACGTCCCACTTCTCCCAGATGGGCGGGTACTTCTTGATGAACTTGTCGATGCCCGGATTTTGCAGGCCGATAGCGTTGAGCATTCCGGCCGGAGTCTCGGTGATTCGCGGCATCGGATTCCCCTTGCGAGGCTTCATGGTGATGCCCTTGCTGGAGAATGCCCCGAGGCGCTGGATATCGATGACGTGGC
This sequence comes from uncultured Sphaerobacteraceae bacterium, assembly GCA_964646245.1. Classification (GTDB taxonomy): domain Bacteria; phylum Chloroflexota; class Chloroflexia; order Thermomicrobiales; family UBA6265; genus UBA6265. The sequence continues at coordinate 1,085 of CAZYDY010000361.1, read as the reverse complement.
TGTATTCCTGACCATATCCAAAGCAGCCAGAGGCAGGAATCACGGGATTACGGAGAACCAGTTCACGTGGATTGTTCGGGGCGAGATCGACTTGCAAGCTCGCTTTTTGCGCGACTTCCATGCTCATCCCCACACCACCATTTCCATATCGAAGACAGGGCCGTCTACACAGCTCGCCTTCATTCCACGCTTCGTTTCAACGACGCAGCCAAGGCAGGCTCCTACTCCACACGCCATCGTGCGCTCAACGCTGATCTGTACCTGCGGTCCCTTACCAAAGCGCTCTCGCATGATCACATCACGCAGTGACGCCATCATCGGAGTTGGTCCACAGGTAAACACCTGATCGGCCCACTGGAGGTACTGCGGCACGAGTTCAGTCACGAATCCCTTGTGGCCGGCGGTGTCATCCTCTGTAGCGATAACGTACTCAACGGCGGCCGGAAGCTCTGAAGCTTCAAGTAGCTGCTCGGCAGTCCGGGCTCCCAGGAGATACGTCACGCTCTTGCCGTCTCTCACCGCCTGGTCGCTCAGCATCTTCAGCGGAGCCGCACCGACACCTCCCGCAACCATGAGCAGGTGAGATGTGCGCGGTCCGACTTCATAGTGATTGCCGAGAATCCCGAGCACATTCAACATCTGGCCTGGCTGCTGGTCCACAATCCACTGGCCGCCACGACCATATGGCCGCACGAGAATGGTCATTGTGTTATTCGGCACGTCTACCCCGTACACCGAATACGGCCGGCGCAGAAGTGGATCGAAAACCATCGGGCCACTCGGTAGCACGTTGACGAAGTGACCGGGCTTCACCTGCGCAGCAAGTCCATCCGGCGCGGTGAACGTCACCAGGAAAGAATCTCCCATGATCGGGCGATTCGCGGTGACTTCCCCTACCCATTCACGGACTGGTGCCGATGCTCGACCAATGGTTGCTACCATGCTTCCTCCTAGTACCCGAACGTTTCCGAGCGGTAATTCTGGATCGGCTCAACGCTATACATCGCGGCTGCCTTCTCCATCGCGTCGATCATCGTTCGAGCGGTATCGAGCGACGTAATGCAAGGAATCCCCCGCTCCACTGC
>CAZYDY010000360.1:0-2102 GCA_964646245.1 uncultured Sphaerobacteraceae bacterium | reverse complement strand
AGGCCGGATTCGTACGCGGAGCTGTTGCATGCGCGCCAGAAGCGATAGAGCCAGCCCAGGAACTGTGGGTTCAATCGCGGCTTGATGTACAGCGGACTCTCCGGATTCAGCATCCACTTGAGGGACTGTCGTACCAGGCCCGGTGTTGGCACCGGCCCAGCCAACGTTCCTACGATATACCCGGCATTGACGGCCGAAGCCGCCATGCCTGCGTCACGAGCATCGAGGACGAGGACATCCTCGCCCCGGCGATGGAGTTCCCACGCGATAGCAAGGCCGATAACTCCACCGCCGATGACTACTGTTTTGGACACATCTCGCCCCTATGCTCACCGTACGCCACGAATCAGGTACTAGAGAATTCCGCGGAACCGCTCCGGCGAGAATGGCTTCAGCACGTCGGGCGTTGTGCCACTGGAGATGAGATCTGCCATGTGGACTGCTGTGACGGCCGCCAATGTAATGCCGAGCATTGCGTGGCCGCTGGCCACGGTCAGGTTGCTGAAGCCGCGGACGTTTCCGAGTACCGGCAATCCGTCTGGAGCCATGGGTCGCATACCAGCCCAAACCTGGGTTGGCTCGACGTCCTCAGGGAATCCCTTCAGGTACTGCTTGCCGCCCTTCTGGATCGCGTTCACGCGTCGGGCAGTCACTGTATCGCTAATGCCCGAGAGTTCCATTGTGCCGGAGAGGCGGATGCCCTGGTCGAACGGCGAAATCGCAATTCGGGCATCGGGCAGGTAAATAGAGCTCTTTGGCTTCACCGGTGCTGGCTGAAAGTCCAGGCCGTATCCCTTGCCAGCTTCGATCGGCAGTTTGGCACCGGCCATCTTTCCGATGGTGCCAGTCCACGCACCGGCAGCGATGAGCACACGATCGGCTGTAATGCGCTCCGAAGGCGTGCGCACGGCTACAACGCGCTTCTGGCTGACTTCCATATCAACGACAGGTGCGCCATTGCGAATCTCTACACCAACACTCTTGAGCTTCTCAATAAGTCCCTCAACGAGTGTGATCGGTTGAACGGTGCGCTCTTCCTTCACCAGGAACCCTGCTGTCAGCTCGTCGGAAAGTACCGGCTCATGCGCCTGCACATCGCTGCCGTAGAGAGGTGTTGGTTGGGCGTAATCGTATGTAGCCCAGGTTTCGAAAGCCTTGAGTTCGGCTTCCATGTGGGCACGATCACGGAACGCATAGAAAAGTCCATACTCGTGCATTTCGAAATCGATGCCGTCTTCAACCCAGCGATCCATGATTTCCATGGTGCCGCGCCCCAGGGCACCGGTTGCCTCAACGCCCGCTTCGTAGGCCGGACCATTGCACGCGCGCCAGAAACGGTACAGCCAGGCAATGAAGTTCTTGTTCAGACGTGGCTTGATATAGAGCGGGCTTTCCGGGTTCAGCATCCACTTAAGTGACTGGCCCACCAGTCCCGGAGCCGGAACCGGCCCCATGGCTGGCGAGACCCAGCCGGCATTCACGGCCGATGCCGCCATCCCTGCTGAGCGCGAATCCAGGACGATGACTTCTTCACCGCGCCGATGCAGTTCCCATGCGGTAGCGAGGCCGATAACGCCGCCGCCGATTATTACAACTTTTCCCATATATATTCCTGGTCACCCCACTTAAGTGGCAAGTACCAATGCGATCGCATTTCTTGCAAGACAATTGCCGCGGCTCGCTGCCCCGACTTCTCTGTGTTCAATGAACACCATTTTCCGCTTTCTATCAATCCCTCGTAGGCCTAACCGCGCATATTTGTGTCGTGAAATCACGATATTGGTGTACTTTCTGGCTGAAACTCCCATCAATTCGTACAATCAGTATATGAGTGCTGCCGCCGACAAACCCCTCCACCCCCGAGATATTTATGGTGTCCGCCTCATGGTGTTCCTTGGCGGTCTTGCCAGCATAGGCACGGAGATCTCGGCTACCAACCTGATTGCCCCCTACTTCGGTGAAAGCACGTTCATCTGGGCCACAGTGATTGGGCTCACGCTCGCCTTTCTTGCGATTGGCTACCACTTTGGCGGACGTGTGGCCGACAATCATCCCCATCTCTGGCTCTTCTATTTGGTCATCGCAATCGCGGGGATTGCGGC
>CAZYDY010000359.1:0-2116 GCA_964646245.1 uncultured Sphaerobacteraceae bacterium | reverse complement strand
GCCTCGGAAAAAGGAATCGAAGTGCTGCTGCAGTCGATTCCGCTCCTGCGTATGCGCTATCCCAATGCAATCGTTGCGTTGGCCGGCCCAAATATCGATCCACGTACTGGCGAGCATCGCCACGGACCATGGGATGTCTGGTTGGAACGCTACGGGTACGCTGTCGACCAGCTCGGCCAATTGAGCGATGACGATCTCAACCGCTTTTATGCGGCAATAGATGTGTTGGTGCTGCCCAGTATCGATTGGACCGAGAGTTTCGGTATGGTGCAAATCGAGGCGATGATGCACGGCACACCGGTAGTTGCCAGTGATTTGCCCGGTGTTTCTGATCCGGTAAAGATTACCCGGGGTGGACTCCTGGCCCGGCCAGGTGACGCTAACGCGCTGGCTGTGGCCATTTCCGAAGTGATCAGCGTGCCCGAGCGATTTCAACCTGACCAGGCCAAGATTCGGGAGCACTACTCGTTGCAAACCGCAGCCGATGCCTGGGAATCTGTCTACGAGGGCAACTCGTGATCCGGCGATTTGGGTATTGGCCGTGCCTTCTTATCCTGGCGATCATTGCGCTCGCACTGCGACTGGTCGGCCTCGATTGGGACCAGGGACTCTACCTGCATCCGGACGAACGCTTTGTCGTTTGGGTCACGACCGACCTGCGCTGGCCAGAGAGTATTGGCCAGTACTTTAATTCGGCAGCATCTCCACTTAACCCATATAACACCGATCACGACTCTTTCATTTACGGCACCTTTCCGTCGTTTCTGGTGAAGGCGATTGCCGGCATCTTTGGAATGGATAGCTACGGTCAGCTGTACCTGGTTGGGCGCGCCACGAACGCCGTGTTCGATACCGGTACGGTTGTGCTCACAGCGATGCTGGCGCGCAGGTTCTTCAACGATCGTGCCAGTCTCCTCGCCGGATTGCTGCTCGCGTTCACACCGCTTTTCATACAGTCAGCTCACTTCTTCACCGTCGATACCATTTCCGTTTTCTTCGCGATCGCCGCGTTCGCGTGTGTCGTGCGGTCGTGGGATCGGCAGTCCATCGGTTGGATGGCTTTCGCCGGAGTCATGATCGGCCTCGCTGGTGCCAGCAAGCCGAATTACCTGATCTCGCTGGCATTTATTGCCCTACCTGTGCTGGAACTGGTGCGAGTGCGCGGCTGGAGATCGTTGCTGCCTCGGTTTGAAGAGCGGACGTACCCGGCCATCCCGGCGGCGCTCGCCGGTGGTTTCTTCGCGTTCATCACGTTCCGAATCGCGCAGCCATACGCGTTTGCCGGGCCGCAATGGTGGAATATCTCCCTCAATCAAGAGTGGCTGGATGACCTCTCTTTCTGGCGGGCGGTGCAAACCGGCCTGGTGGATATGAAACCGAGCATCCAGTGGATCGATCGCACACCGGTTATCTTCATCCTGCAAAACATGGTGCTGTGGGGTATGGGAGTCGCTCTCGGCGTAATGGCTTTGGTGGCGCTGGTTGCTGCTGTCTGGAGACTTGTCCGTAGCGCAGCATGGCCGTCCTGGTGGTGGCTTGGAATCGTGGGGTGGTGTGTCGGCAGCATTGCCATGTACGGCACTGGTATCGCCCAGAACCAGCGCTATCTCATGCACATCTATCCGTTTCTGATCATCCTTGTGGCCGGTTTCCTGATCGAACTGGAAAGTCGCCTCAGCCGAAAGTGGATTGCGCAGCTGCTCACCACTGCCGTCGTCGTGTACACGGTCGTTTTCGGTCTTGCGTTTGATTCACTCTATGTCCGGCCCATCACCCGTATCGAAGCGAGCGAGTGGATCTATGAGAATGTCCCGCCCGGATCCACACTCAGCAACGAGTACTGGGACGATGCCCTCCCGATGTCGCTACCCGGGGAGGATCGAACTGCCTATATCGGCATGACAATGGATCTCTATGCTGATGAGGCGGAGAACAGCAGCAAGGTCGTTACCCTTGTCGGACAGCTGAGTCAGGTCGATTACATTGTCATTAGTTCCAATCGCGTCATAGATTCCGTGGTTCGCCAGCCCGAGCGCTACCCGGTGGCGGTGAAGTACTACGAAATGCTGCTCAGCGGCGAGCTCGGCTTTGAGCCTGTGGCGCACTTCCATCAGGG
>CAZYDY010000358.1:0-2126 GCA_964646245.1 uncultured Sphaerobacteraceae bacterium | reverse complement strand
GTTGGCTCAGCCGGCCGGCCCACACTCTGGAGTTGCGTCACCACCGGGTTCAGCACCACACCGAGTCCACTGCGAAGCGGATCGAGCAGGCTGCGAGCATCCATCAACAAAACACCCAGGCAGAAGATGGCAAAAAAGCCGATCGCCATGGCGAGTCGTTTGAAAGGTAACTGTCTCATCGCATCGATATCCCGGCGCTATCCGCGGCGAAGTTCCTGACCACTGGCCAGCGCACGCTGGTAGAGATGCAGGGCTTCGGCGACCTTACCGGTACCGCGCGCAACACAGGTGAGAGGATCATCAGCGCGATGCACCGGCATCCGAAGCTCACTCTGCAATCGACGATCCAGACCCATCAGAAGCGCACCACCACCCGCGAGGGTGATGCCGTTCTCCATGATGTCGGAAACCAGTTCCGGCGGCGTCTCCTCGATACTGGTTTTCACCAGTTCGATGATCGTGTTCAGCGGCTGGCTGATCGCATCGCGAATCTCTACAGAACTCACCTCTACCGATTTCGGCAGGCCGGTAAGCAGGTCGCGACCGCGCAGCATCACGCGAACTTCTTCTTCCAATGGATAGGCGGAACCAGCTGCGATCTTCGCATTCTCTGCTGTGCGCTCGCCAATCACCAGGTTATGGTCACGGCGGGCGTAGTGAATGATCGCATCATCGATCTCGTCACCCGCCACACGCAGGCTGTGGTTAACCACAATGCCGCCGAGCGAGATAACAGCGATTTCGGTGGTACCACCACCGATGTCGACGATCATGCTACCGACTGGCTCGTTAATAGGAAGACCGGCACCAATAGCGGCAGCCATCGGCTCTTCAATCGTGTACGCCTCACGCGCACCGGCACTGAGGGCAGCATCCTTGGCAGCGCGCTTTTCCACTTCAGTCACGCCACTCGGAATACCGATGACGACGCGTGGATGCGGTGCCAGCAATCGCTGCATGTGTACCTTGCGAATGAAGTGGTGCAGCATCATTTCAACAGTGTCAAAATCAGCGATCACGCCGTCCTCAAGTGGACGAACAGCGATAATGCTCTCTGGTGTTTTGCCGAGCATGGCTTTTGCTTCCATACCGACCCAGAGGGCGCGCTTGGTGTATTTATCGATCGCAACAACGGAAGGCTCGGAAATCACAATGCCCTTGCCAACGACGTATACGAGTGTATTGGCGGTACCGAGATCAATACCAAGATCACGGCTGAAAAATCCGAACAGGGCAGATAGGGGTCGAAACAAGGGGTGAACCTCCGGACAGTAGGGCACTGGTTGCAGGGCACATCGGTACCATACGCACCCGAGACATGCCGCAACGACTATTGTACGGGATTGCCGTGCTGTGTGTGGACGTTCAGCAGCACTCTCGGCATTCTGAGGCGAGTGGTAGGCTGAGCGGCGAAGAATCTCGAACCAGCCAGTTGAGGGCTCCGGGATGTTTCGGTCTCGGCTTAGGCCTCGACACTCAACATGACGATACTCCCCTATAATATCGAGACGTGTTCACCAATAATCGCGGAGAGAAGCACCGTTGGAACTCATCACCCTCGCCACTTTCGCGGTGGCTCTCGTTATCAACGCTGGCAGCCCCGGGCCCAGCATTGCGGCGCTGGTATCCCGCGTTATCACCAACGGATGGCGAGACATCATGCCGTTCCTGGCCGCGTTCTGGATCGGCGAGGTGCTGTGGCTCACGGTCTCCATGGCCGGGCTGACTGCACTCGCCGAGCGTTTCTATACCGGCTTCCAAATTCTCCGTTGGGGCGGAATCCTCTACCTCGTATACCTCGCCTGGAAGATGTGGAAGACACCCGTCACCGAATCCACCAACGACCTGCCAAAACAGCAGAATCCCTGGAGCATGTTTGCCGGTGGTATGGCCCTCACCCTCGGAAATCCCAAATTGATGGTCTTTTACCTTGCACTGTTGCCTTCGCTCATCGGGCCTCAAGCCTTCACGTTTGGTACCTGGCTACCTATCGCCATTACCTGCTTCGTGGTGCTGATGGTGGTGGATTGCACGTGGGTGCTGGTCGCCAATACTGCGCGGAAGTTCCTGCAAACACCTCGCGCCATGCGAATCACCAATCGCATAAGTGCCGCCGCCATGGGTGG
>CAZYDY010000357.1:0-2126 GCA_964646245.1 uncultured Sphaerobacteraceae bacterium | reverse complement strand
ATCATCGCGCGAATCTCTTCATCTTGTTCAATGTCTTCAAAGGTGAGTTCTACAGGAGCTTCGGTTTTGGAAATCGTCATGGCTCTTCTCGCTGCGTGGTCGATTCTTGTACTGATCGTACACCAGAATGGTCAATGAAATCGCTGACCCGATCGTGTATTGCACGGTATAATTAAGATGTAGAAGCTTTATGAACGCAATCGAGGGGCATCGGGCATGTTTCCAATTAATGATTTCTTCGATGCAATCCTGGTAGGTGGGTTCCTCTTCGGGCTGTTGTTCACCGTGGGAGCTGTGGTGCTTGGGTTTGCCGATCTCGGTGCCGATGCTGACAGCGACTTTGATACGGAAGTCAACGGCGGCGATGGGTTTTTCTCCTCGCTCTTTAACGTAAGTTCGATCCTGGCATTCATCACCTGGTTCAGCGGTTCTACGTATTTGATTCGAAATGGTCTCGGCTGGTTCGTCGGGATTGCCATCATCATTGGTTTGGTTATCGGCCTGGCTGGAGCCTGGGCCATCACATGGTTCCTGTACTCGTTCCTGCGGAAAAACAGCCCGGAACTGAACCCCGCGGATTGGGACCAAATAGGGCAGATCGGCCCGGTCACCAGCACCATTTTCCCCTCCGGGGTTGGGTCCATGGTCTTCGAGCGTCACGGCACCCGGCATGCCATTCCCGCCCGGACGAAAGATGGCACAGGGATCGAAAGAGACGTTGAGGTCGTTATTATGGATATAGAGCGGGGCGTAGCGATAGTGCAGCCCTGGCGTGACTTGCTTGAGGAAGATTCTCTTGAGATCGAATAGTGGGGCAGAGTTGCCCCTCGTGAAGGAACAGCACACGTGGGAATAACGGAAATCGCCATAATTGTTGGCGTAATGGTGGCGGTGTTGCTGTTGCTTGCAGCGCTCATCGCCAACCTCTACCGCAAGGTAGGGCCGAACGAGGCGTTGATCGTCTACGGTTTCGGCGGTACGAAGGTCGTTAAGGGAAGCGGTAAAGTCATTTGGCCGATGATCCAGCAGAGCCGCGAGCTTAGCCTGGAGCTTATGAGCTTTGACGTAGCGCCAACACAGGATCTGTACACCAACCAGGGTGTGGCAGTGAACGTCGAAGCTGTTGCGCAGATCAAGGTCAAGTCCGATCCTGTCAGTATTTTGACCGCGTCCGAGCAGTTCCTCAGCATGGATTACGCTGCAATGCAGGGCCTCATCCGACTGGTGATGGAAGGTCATCTGCGCGGTATTGTCGGTCAGCTCACGATTGAGAATATCGTGAAGGAACCGGAAATGGTGGCGGATCGCATGCGTGCGAACGTTGCCGAAGACATGTCCAAAATGGGCCTCGAGGTGGTGAGCTTCACCATTCGTGAGGTCACTGACTCCAACGAGTACATTCTGAACATGGGTAAGCCGGACGTTGCGCTGGTTCGCCGTACTGCCGATATCGCCATGGCAGAAGCCGAACGCGATACGGCCATTCGTCGTGCACAGGCAATGCGTGAAGCCCGAATTGCCGAAGCAGCCGCCGAGCAGGAAAAAGTCACTGCTGAGTCCATCAGCCAGACTGCCCAGGCTGAGGCCGTTCGCGACCTCAACCTGAAGCAGGCTGAGTACGAGCGCGCCGTTCAGGAGCAGCGTGCCCAGGCTGACAAGGCATACGAGATTCAGGCGAGCATTCAGCAGCAGCGCATTGTTGAAGAGCAGGTTCGCGTTGAGCAAGTTCGCAAGCAAGGTGAGATTGCCGTTCAGGAGGCTGAAATCCTTCGCCGTGAGAAGGAGCTCATCGCCACGGTTCTCCGCGCTGCAGAAGTTGAGAAGCAGCGCATCGAAACACTTGCCGAGGCCGAGCGCCAGCGAGAAGTGCTTAATGCCCGCGGTATCGCCGAGCGAACGCGTCTTGAAGGTGAAGCCGCCGCTGAAGTGGTGCGACTCACTGGTCAGGCTGAAGCTGAGGTTATCGAAGCGAAGGGTGAAGCCGAGGCGCAGGCCATGCAGGTCAAGGCCGCTGCGTTCCAGGAATACAACCAGGCCGCGATTCTGGACAAGCTGCTTGATCAGATGCCAGAAGTTGTTCGCGCCGCTGCCGAGCCGCTTAACCGCGTCGACAAGATCACCGTGGT
>CAZYDY010000356.1:0-2135 GCA_964646245.1 uncultured Sphaerobacteraceae bacterium | reverse complement strand
CCAATATCTGCCGTTGCGCCACCTACACCCGCATCCGCGCTGCCATCCACGCAGCTGCAGGCCAGGAGGGATAATCTGATGACAGACATATTGAATCGCCAGTCGTCTCGCCGCAACCTGATTAAGTCGTCCGGTATTGGTGCTGGCCTCTTTGTTTTCTGGAAGTACGGTGCTACCGGCCAGGAAGCTACACCAGCAGCTACTCCTGTGCCAGAGCACGGAAGTGTCAATACGCGCGGCCTCACCTATGCCACCACCTTCAACCCGGATCCGGGCGAAGTTGATGCATTCCTGAGCGTGGGAGAAGACGGCTCAGTAACGCTGGCCACGAGCAAGATCGAATTCGGCCAGGGAATTAAGACCGGCTTTGCCCAGCTGGTTGCGGAAGAACTCTCGCTGCAGGTTGAGAACGTAAACGTAGAGATGGGTGATACCGAAGTAGCGGCACCATCGTTCGGTACATTCGGATCCCTGAGCATGCGCACCACCGGCCCGACCATTCGTCGAGCGGCTGCCACCATGAACGTCTGGCTGATGGATCTCGCGGCCGAGAGCCTTGGCGACGATGTTTCCGAGCTTACCGCCGAGAATGGTGTAATCACCGGTCCGAGTGGAGAAGTGACCTTCGCTGAACTGGCATCTGGAAAACAGTCCGGCATGCCGATTGACCAGGAAGTCGCTCTGAAGGATCCCGCCACGTACACCGTCGTGGGACAGCCAATTCCGCGTGTTGATGTTCCTGACAAGGTCATTGGCAAGCAGGTATATGGTGTGGATGTCGAAGTTGAGGGCATGGTGTACGGCAAGATCGTGCGACCGCCTTCCATTGATGCCCTGCTGGAAAGTGTTGATTTCACTGAGGCGTTGGCATCACCGGGCATCGTGGACTCCATGCACATTCCAGAGAAGAACTTTGCCGCCATTGTTGGTGAGCGCAAGGATGACGTAGAGCGCGCCATCAGCCTGGTAAAGGCTGAATGGACTGAACTTGAATCCGACACCAACTCCGAGAACATCTTCGACAAGCTGGTAGAAACCGCGGACGCCGGAGTTTCACTCGACGAAGAAGGCCATGAGGCGGATCCTTTGGCGGAATTGGAAGCAGCTGGTGTCGGTGAGACCTACACCTACAAGCTCCCATACCTCTCCCACTCCCCTATCGAGCCGAAGGCGGCGGTGGTTAATGTCACTGACGAGAAGGTTGAAGTTTGGGTTTCGACCCAGGATGCGTTCAGTGCACGCGCTGGCGTAGCCGATGCACTTGGTCGCGACGAATCCGAAGTGGTAGTTCATGGAATGCATCCCGGTGGTGCGTTCGGGTCCAAAGTTTCGCCACAGGCTGAAATCGAATGCGCATGGATCGCCGATGCCGTGGGTCGCCCCGTGAAGTTGATCTGGGACCGCATTGAAGATATGCAGTTTGGGCAGTTCCGACCTGCGATGCGTATTGAAGTGACCAGTGGCGTCGACGACGAAGGCAAGATCGTAGGATGGAACTACGACGCCTACACTGCCGGCTACTACCCGGAGAAGGCTGAAACCCCAACTGGCTCGGCGTCTGACTGGAGCGCGAATCTCCTGGAAATCTACGGCGTAGATTCCGCAAAGACCACCCTTTTCAACGGTGTGTCTACGCTGCCGCCATTCTTCTGGCGGGTTAATGGCGCGACCTCCAACACTTATGCACGCGAAGCAACAATGGACATCCTTGCCGAGAACGCAGGAATGGATCCAATTTCGTTCCGGGATAGCATGCTGGCCGACAATCCACGCATGGCTGCCGTGATGCACGCCGCAGTGGACTCCTCTGGCTGGGCACCCGGTGTCGGTTCTACCGGCCAGGGTTACGGCATTGCGATTGGCTTTGATGCAAACACCTTCATTGCAGAAGTTGCGAAGGTAGAGGTCGATACCGAGACCGGGGAGCTCAAGGTGCTGCAGTTTGACGCGGCGCTTGATGCTGGCCTGGTTGTGAACCCTGAGGGTGTTAAGCACCAGATTGAGGGCGGTATCCTCATGTCGCTCAGCACCGCGATCCGCGAGGAGCTCAAGTTCGAGGGTGGCAAGCTACTAAACGGTACGTTCGCTACTTACGATCCGATTCGCATGCGGGATACTCCGCCGGTGATCAACAC
>CAZYDY010000355.1:0-2139 GCA_964646245.1 uncultured Sphaerobacteraceae bacterium | reverse complement strand
ACGAAAGCTGCATTCTCGGCGAGGAAACCGTAGCCGGGGTGAACGGCATCCGCATTGGCGCGCTTGGCTATATCAACAATTTGTTGAATACGGAGATACGGGAGCCCCTCGCCTTCACCAATGCGGAACGCCTCCGTAGCGTATTGAACGTGGCGGGCATGCTCCTCGCCATCGCCATAGATAGCGATCGTCTCAATGCCCATTTCATGGGCGGTACGCATCACACGCAGGGCGATTTCGCCCCGATTCGCGACAAGTAATCGGCCAACGACGTGGTTCATGATGATTGATCAACCTGACTGTCCTGCCCGTTCGGGCACCGGCCACCGATCCGCGGGTATCATTGTTCGCGTGGTGGGAAATGCTGGGACTAGGTTAGCATTTTTCACGAATCCGACGAAACGTTTGTAGCGGGAGTACCGGTGAATTTACCCAGCCTCCAGAGCGATCCACCAGCCAATGCAAGCGAATGGGTGAAAGCAACCCTGCCCCTGCGCAACCGGCAACGTCGTACGGATCTCATTATTGCACTCCTCATTTTCCTGATTGGATTCGGCTTTTACTGGAGCGGAATCGAAAGCCAGGATTACCACGCAGACGAAAGCCGCTGGATCAATCGCGCCGGATACCTGGAAGATCTCGCCGATCCGTTCGGACCCACCTGGAATCATCAATACCTCTCACGAGGACAGCCGCCTGTGGGCTCCTACTCCATCGGGCTCGGCCTGGTATTGCAGGGTCGCGACCTGGACACCAACCCCGCATACGATTTCCGCCGGTCGGGTGATTGGAACAGCCAATACGGGACATACCCGGATAACGGCGATCTTATGGCCGGTCGACGCTGGAACGCCTTTCTCGGTGGAATCAGTGCGGCGCTCATCTACGTAGTCGTGCGGCAGCTATCCAATCCAGCCGGAGGCATTGCGGCAGCAGTATTGCTGCTCGCCAACCCCCTGGAGATTTGGTACAACCGCATCGCCCTGGCAGATACAACGCTCACGCTTACGCTGGCGCTGCTGTATCTCTGCACAATCAGGTTCATGCGGAATCCAAGGTGGTGGCTGGCCATTGCCATTGGCATCCTGATCGGCCTTGGCGGTGGGAACAAATTCACGCCTATTGCGCTGAGTGTGCCACTCGCCGGCGTAGGCGGGTTACTCCTGCTGCGCGGTTGGTGGTACCGCTGGAGGAACCGACAGGTTCGCAGCACCTCCTTTTGGAGGCTCCCCGCCTTTACTGACATGAGCTGGATGCTGCTTAGCACACCGATTGTGTCGCTGGCGACGTTTGTCATCTCCTACCCGTATCTCTGGCCAGACCCGATACGACGCACGCTGTATATGATCAATTTCCGCCAAATGGAGATGGACAACCAGTACAACCTGAACCCGCATTTCCAGACAGACTCACCATGGCAGAGCCTGCAAATGACCTGGGATACGCTTGGAAACACCTGGAGCTCCACACTGCAGATCTTCCAGTGGCTCCGGCTTGACGCCATCGGAGGGTTCCTGAGCACCGTCGACCTTTGGCTGGCGATAGCGGGTATCGCGCTCCTGACATTTGTAGGTTTCCGCAAGGGACTTCGCAGCGCCGAGTTGATGATTGCGGCCCTCATCGTGTTCCAACTCGCAACAATCATCATGAGCATGCGTGTGGCATTCGAGCGTTACTACCTGCCAATTATGTTCGGCGAATTCGTCGCTGCCGGCGTCACCGTCGGGTACATCGCGACGCAGTTCCTGCCGAAGCCAAAACAGATTGACCTCGAAGTAGCAGGGGGATCTGGTCAATGAGGCGATTGCTGACAATCGCTTTCACGTTGTGCCTGGCGCTGATCAGTGGCTCGATTGCCGCCCGGGAAGCCTTCCCGACGCTCGTGGCGAACGAAGCGCTCTTCACCGAAGGCGAGCAGAACACCCTGCAACGCGATGCAGATCTGGCGCAACGTTCCGGCGTGCCGATTATGTTCGTAGTCGTCGAAGGCGACGGCACATCCGCCAGTTCGGCCCAGCGATTCGCGGACGAGTACCGGGCAGACTACGGTGTTGAGACGTCGCCAGGCGCAGATGATGGCATTGTTTTTGTCGTGCATTGGGTGCCGAATAACCCGTCGCAGAGTACCGTCGTGTACTC
>CAZYDY010000354.1:0-2139 GCA_964646245.1 uncultured Sphaerobacteraceae bacterium | reverse complement strand
GCAAGTGATTTCTCGGCCTGGGCCGTTGTCTCTGCGGCAGTGCCTGCGGTGCCTATAGCGGTCGCGAGGGCATGCTTTGCCACCGTGATCGTTTCGTCTACTGTCGCGATCTCGGCAGGGAAGTCTCGATCTTTCGATTGGGATTCGCTTTGTGCCTGGTAGCTGCGAGCATCTGCCTGGGCGCGTTTGCGATCCTCCGCAATGATCTGCTGTGCGTCGCGAATCGTCTGCAGGCCAAGCAGCTTTCCGACCTCGCGGCGGCGTGCCGTTGGTGAGCCATTGAAGAAGCCGAGCTCCTTCTGGCGCGTGAAGAACGTTGCAACAAATGCAGAGTGATCAAGCCCGATCAGGTGATCGGTGACATATGTGGTGACCTGTGTGGCACCGTCGACGATCTTCTCTTCGAAGCCGTATTGGTCAATGCGGTAAATCTGCGCCTTCGCAGAACCCTTGCCGAGCTCGCGCTCAATCAGGAAGCGCCCGCCGCTGGCAGGGTCATCCAGCGTGACCTTTACCTCAGTTTTGCCCCGCCACACGCGCGGACGCACATCAGCAGCCTTGATCGATGAAGGGGAGTAGAGTGCCCACTCGATTGCCTCAAAGAGCGTAGTTTTGCCGACACCATTCGCGCCGATGACACCGATCGCACCCTGTTGTGGAATTTCGATGAGGTGGTGGCCACCGTATTGTTTGTAATTGGTGATCTCGATTTGGGTGAGGATCATGTCAGCTCATCCTCCTCCGGCTTAACCTCGGAGCTCGCAGCCTGCGCCTGGGCGATGGCTGCATCACCTCGTTCGCGAAATACAGCGGCGAAGCGTTCATTGAATGCGGTACCGGTGCGGTGTTCCACAAACTGCCCGAAAAGCTCTCGCAAATCCGGGAATTCCTGCATTGTCTCAGGTTGCTCTGCGTTGGTAATGAACGACTGCTGCTCCTGCGGAATCGTCAGGTTCCAGATCGTTTCCCCGAGTTCTCGTTTGAGGATTGATTCAGCCTCGCGGCGATCACCTCGTTCTGCATTCCAGATACGAGCCCGCACCATGGCGCGCTGAAGTGTCTGCGCAGATGCTTCGTGCTGCTCGATCTTGCCGATGATTGCGTCAGCAATCTCGCGACCGCGCAGGTTATCGGCGTAGGTCACTCCGAGATCGATGACCGGTCTCGCCCCCTTGAAAGGAATGTGTTCGATTTCGTATCCAGAGCCGGGGCCGTTGAGCGTCACCATGCAATAGCCGGGTGTCGCCTCGAAATCGCCCCAACCGGTGCGCTCGGTACTACCGGCATACCAGCCATTACCGATACCGGGAGGCTGCATGTGCAGGTGATAGTGACCGAGTGCGATGTAATCAAATCCGCGATCCAGCAGGCTCGTATCCAGCTCTTCCTCTCCGGGCTCGGCGTGCTTGCCGGGATCGAGAATGCCTTTCACCATGCCGTGAATGGTCATGATGTTAATCGGGCCGTCGACCACGGACGGCACGACCGGGTCGTCACCCGTCAGGGCACCATGTGGAATGGCGTGCACGTGAAGGTTCAGGTGCTTGAAGGTGTCGAGGTCGTGCTTGTCCTCATAGCCGGCATAAAACTGAATTCGAGGCAGTGCCAGCTCCAGCAATGAATAGGCACTGCCGCCCGTACGAATACGCGGTGTATCGTGATTGCCTGCAATCACCAGTGTGGGAATGCCCGCTTTCTCGATCTTTTGCATCTGCTGGGCAAAGTGTCGCAATGTCGCCCAGGTGGGACGGGAGTAATGGAAGACATCTCCTGCGTGGATGATGCCATCGGGTTGCTGATCGATGATGTTATCGATTGCCCACTCGAACGCGCGCTCGAAATCGACCGTGCGCTGGTTCCGTCCGGTATAGGGATCCAGTTTGCTAAATTGTCGGTACCCAAGATGCGTATCTGAAATATGTGCGATGCGGATCGGGCTACTCATGTGTAGCGCCTCATCTCGCGCTTGGTTACCAGTTCCTTCTGGATCATTCGCCATGGATTCGTGCGAGCGTTATTAACGCCTGCCAGCCGTTTGTTCACCGCCTGGCGTACGGACTCGATTTCTTCAAAATCCAGTCCGTCGGCAAACGCCTGAACCTCGCTCTTCCGCACTTGCCCGGGCATGTGCTTCTCCAG
>CAZYDY010000353.1:0-2180 GCA_964646245.1 uncultured Sphaerobacteraceae bacterium | reverse complement strand
CTCGATAGTATGGAGGCGCTTGGAACAAGCGATTTCATCATCTGGGGGCAGATGCTGCATGGTCAACGACGACCATGCGGCATCTGAAATTTTCGGGATAGAGTCGTTTGGCAAACAACGTACAACATAGCGCATCGCAGGAATGGACCGACGAACTTAACAGCGTCGGTCGTATTGAGTTCAGGTTTAAAGGTCCCAACATCCAATGGTGGTATCTGATTCTTGCATTCGGCTTCATCGCCTTCATGATCTGGGCCGGATACATGGGAGGCCGATTTACCGGCCTGCAGGCATCTCTCTCCACCATCGTGGTGCTCGGATCCATCCTGTTGCTCGTGCTATGGCCGCGGATCAAATACTCTGGTAAATCCATCATCGTCGAATTGGATAACATCCGACTCATGGACGGGACCCGATTTTACTGGAATGAGATTGAACAGGTGAGAGTCAATAGTAGCTCCAAATCTGGCCCCACCATTGTCATGGACGTCACGAAACCCGCATGGGAGCGATACATCCGGAACACCGGTTTTTGGAGCGGTCTTAACCATCGGCTGATCAAGCTGGTTGAACGAAAGCCCGCCCTGTACATGGCCGCGTACATCGAGATCAATCTGGGAGAGTTTATCGGCTGGCTGGATAGCCTGGCTCAGGGACGAGAAGAAGAATCAGAAGGAGAGCAACAGCTTTGGCAAACACAGGAATGACACCGAACATGCAATCGTGGACGGATGACCTTTACAACATCGGCCAGGTCAAAATCAAAACGAACTTCAAGAGCCTCATCTGGCGTGTGGGTCTCGCGGTGATCATCGTCGCGGTAGTGGTTTGGTTTCGTTACCAGGCCGGGGATATCGGCCAGCGAGGCCTCACGATTGCTGTCGCGGGGTTTGCGTTGCTCATTATCGGCTGCGTCGTATTCGTGAAATCGAAGTGGGGTGATAGCAAAATCATCGTCGAGCGCGATGGCATCGTTCTTTACGATGGGAAGCGCATCCCCTGGTCGGATATCACCGATGTTTCGGTCTACAACAACCCTCGCTCTGGTTCGGCGTTGCAGGTGAATCTCACCGAGGAGGCCTGGAGCAATCGAATGAGTTCCGAAGGGCGCGGTGGCAAAATGATGCACGGTGCCAACAAGTTCATCACCCGCAATCGCGGACTCGTCCAGCCCGAGTACATGGATGTGAACCCGGCCGAGTTCGCTGCCTGGTTAAACCAGTTCCCCACTGGCGAACCCGAGATGAATGCCGACGTGGAACCCGCACCGGTTTCCTGACCTAACACCCAAACGCCGTAGAACAACAGCATCCGCCTGCAAACGAGCTTGTCCTGCTGTAATCAAGCTAGGTACGGCCATCCCGTTTCTCACCTCTCAATGTCCCGTTAGATAGCCCCGACTCGATTCGATGCATCGTAGACCTGGACCTCGATCCGCAGATCGAGTCGTCCGGGTTGGAGAGATAAGTGGGCCGTCTCGTATTAATGCCACACTCAAAATGTCTCCGATGCGTATAGTAATTAGAGGGAACAGTTCGCAGGCACGGTGGCTCAAGTCTCGCAGCAGTTCGGTATCTCGTATGGCGCGGACAACATTCAGTATCTCAGCATCCTCAGTATCCGGAGTTTCTCAAGTACCGCAAACCGTGCTCCAGGCAAACCGTTCCCTCTCACGGCACTGTTCAAAAAACACACCGCTCTTGCCACCAGAACCAGTGTGAGCAGTAGTCTTCATCAGGAAACCTGGTTGTAAACAGATGAACCGAAAGGAGGCGCAGTCTGGTTGAAAATCCGACGGTTATTGATGGCAATCGCGGGCTAATCATGCCGCAGTATCTGGATGCCAAGCCGCAGGAACTTTCTCACTGGCTTAACTATCGCCTCGCAGAGCGTCTTCAAACCCAACTTCCATAGTTTCCCTTACAGATATGAGATGAGGTGTCGTGGAATCACGGTTTCAGTCGTACCCACTGAGTACGTAAACTGAGCATGTGACCGTTTTAGACGAACGGTGGTATCACGTCACAGAAGGATCGATTTCATGAGCACTCACACCCGCCGATCTGTTGTAGTTCTCGCCGTTACTGCTGCTGTCGCCGGAACCGATGCGGCTGCAAGGCCAGGGCGTGGCCCGTCCAGTCCGCTCCTGTCTTGCGGGGCGCCGACAATGGGCACTCCAG
>CAZYDY010000352.1:0-2186 GCA_964646245.1 uncultured Sphaerobacteraceae bacterium | reverse complement strand
ACCAATCCGATCATGGCAGTAGCCGATATCGCGGAGGTGGCCGGAATCGCCCATGAGGCGGGTGCCTGGTTAGTGGTCGATAACACGTTCGCGACGCCGTACATTCAGCAGCCGCTGAAGTTTGGGGCGGACCTGGTGGTACACAGTGCCACCAAATTCCTTTCCGGCCATTCGGATGTTGTGATTGGAGCGATTGTCGGTAACGACTTCGATCTCTACCAGCGCCTGAAGGACCAACAGAACGATTGCGGTGCGGTACCTGGCCCATTCGATTGCTGGTTGACGTTGCGCGGTATCAAAACGCTGCCGGTACGCATGGATCGACATGGCGAGAATGCGATGGCTATGGCCGAGTTCCTGGACGAGCACCCGAAGGTGGCAGAGGTGTATTATCCTGGCTTGCCAAATGACCCTGGTCACGAGCGTGCTGCCCGCCAGATGCGCAATTTCGGCGGCATGGTGAGCTTCCGCATGCATTCGCGCGAAGCAGCGATCGCCGTTTGTAACAACACACGAATTTTCCAGCTGGCCGAAAGCCTCGGCGGTGTGGAGAGCCTGATTGAGCATCCGGATTCAATGACGCACCTCGCTGTCGCGGGCACCGAGTATGCGATTGACGGAGGTGTCATCCGGATGTCTGTAGGCATTGAACATATCGATGACCTTATTGCTGATGTGTCCAATGCACTGGAGCATGCTCCGTGAGTCCTGTTCGGAAATCAGATGATTATCGCTCGACCGAAATCAAATCCTGGGATGAATACATTGAGGAGGAGATTATCGGTATGGAAGCCCGCGGCGAGATGAAAGACTTGCCGCAACAGGGCAAGCCGATCAAAATCTGGAAAACAGACGTCAATCCTGAATACGACCTCGCATTTAGTCGGCTGAAAAATGCCGGCGTCAAACCACTTTGGATGGAGCTCGATCAGGAGATAGGTAAACGTACCGATGAGCTATGGGCGCGGCTCGACACGGTGGAGCAGTTAATACGCACAATGTTGGATCGGCTGGTAACACCAGTTGATCCGGAGCCACATGAGCAGGAGCGACTCGGGCCCTGGCAGCGATTCCAGCGATGGTTCCGGGCGGACTTTCGTGAAGAACCAGCTCCCCTGCCCACGATCACCGACGTCATGGCGACCCGGGAGCGGGAGCGCACAAAGTTCCTTGATCTTGCTGCAGAGCTCGACAAGCGAATCAGGGAATACCATGATTCCCTGCCCAAAGGTGCCGAGCACTTGCAGCGTCTCCGCTGGTTGCCAGAACGTGCCGCGCGGGTATTCGACGAGCGCATAGCCCTCACCGCGTGGTGGGAGGAGGTGCGTGCTGAGCGCGCCTGACATACTGCTCGCCACCAGTGCCCTTTCGCTGATGGAAGGGCGCACCCGCCGCGAGTGGAAACTCACCCTGCAGACGCTGAAGCTGATCGATGTGGGGTGGGGCGATCTGCTTGCGATGTCGACAAGTGATGCCTGGAAGTGGCTGGGTTGGGACGCGACCCGCTACCGGGAATGGCAATCGGCCGTGGACATCGCCAGGTCTCGATTAACCACTGCCGCAAATTCCGGCATACGCGTTGTTACCGAGATGGATGACGATGCTCCCTCGTGGCTGCGAAAGCTGCCATCTGTTCCGTGGGTGTTCTATCGCGGCGACCTTTCGATCCTGGAATTAAGAACCATCGGGTTTTCCGGCCAACGAGACGCTGGAGATCAGTCTCTCGCGATTACTACAGAGCTGGGAGTTGAGGCTGCACGTTGTGACTTTACGGTTGTGAGTGGTGGCGCGCGGGGAATCGATATGGCGGCTCACTCAGCCGTGCTGGAATCTGGCGGCAACACTGCCGTCATCCTGCCGCAGGGGTTGGCTACCTGGAGAGTTCCCTATGGGCTCGCGAACCCGAACATGCTTGCCCTCAGTGAGGATCTGCCCTGGGAGGACTGGACTACGGAAAGCGCCATGCGCCGTAACCGCATGATTGTCGATCTCTCTCATATCTTCACCGTCCCTCAATCTGGCACCAGTGGCGGTAGCCACAGCACCGGTATGTATGCCATTCGGCAGGGGAGGGTGACATTCGTCCCCGACCTCGGCCCGGACTTTCCCGGGAACAGGAAGCTGCTGCAACACGGGGCCAGGCCGCTGGTAACCGGGAGCGGTCGATACGACCTGGAGCAGATGTT
>CAZYDY010000351.1:0-2191 GCA_964646245.1 uncultured Sphaerobacteraceae bacterium | reverse complement strand
TGCAACAAGGGCGGCATCGGACGCACCAGGTATCGGTCGTACTCACCACGGACAATCACATTATCCAGTTCAAACATTTGGCTAAAGAACGCGTAAAAGATGCCGTGGCTGGTCAATCGCATCCCGTAGAGGAAGGTCAGTTCAGCCAGTCCCCAGCCGCCAATCTGGCTGAAGCGGGCAACGATGATCCAGACGACGACGAAGCCGGTGATCTGGAAAAGGATTCCGCCAATGATGCTGGTGATCGCATTGGCACGGTACTGCAATTCAGACCGGATAGAGGCCCTGGCAAGCGTGCCCAGCAAGGATAGTCTTTGCACCTCAGCCTCCCTGGATCACGGTGCGGTGCAGAGCACGGCTCCACATCCACCGAATTACACCCACCAGTACCACCGCCCAGAAGACTTGCAGCGCCAGCGCAGTCGCGATTCCGCCAGTGGCCGGGATACCGATATAGATCGAGACCGGCACATACACAATGCTCTGGAACGGCAGGAGCTGAATAAACTGTCTCAGCAGGTCCGGCATGAACCAGAGCGGCACCAGCGCACCGGTCGCAAACCCACCCACGAGGTTGTACACCATCATGAAACCGGTCATTTCCAGCGTCCAAAACGCGACAAGCCCGATGATCATGGCGAGCTCCACCGCAATCAGCCAGGCAATCAGGAAGCTGACGATGTATCCGACTCCCGCCTGCCAGGTTGGTGGCATCGCGAGTTCACCGAGAACGGCCGCTACGGGAATCGCGGCGATCATCATCGGAAGCATCCCAAGCAGGTCACCGGCTGCACCCGCAACCAACTGCCCCGGATAGCTCACCGGCCGAGTCAAATCGAAGCCGATCTGTCCCTCGCGCACACGGGCGACGATATCGTGGCCAATCTCTGGCCGCAGGTACCACGCTTGCAGGTTTCCGATGGTGAGGTACACGAGCATTGCCCGCAGCGGAATACCATCAACTTCATCACGTCCGCCATAGGCACTGGTCCACACCAGGGTCAGCAGGTAAATCGTCACCGCCGCCAACAAAATGCCCATAATCACATTGAACCGGTACATGAACTGGAACCGGATATTGGCGCGCATCAACTCCTTCCAGGCAGGGATGTTGGCAGAGAACGTCATGCCCGTACGTCTCCACTTTGCACGATTTCTCGCACCACGCTTTCCAGCGCTGGCTCCACAATGGCAAGATCACTCACGGAATTACGCGCCACAACCGCCGCGATGAGGTCAGCAACGGCAATCACCTGCGGATCGAACCGGATGATCAGTTGTCCTTCTGGCGCTTCCGTTTCGATAACACCATCGATATCATCCACCGAAGTGACCTCACCGTTCGGTGCCAGCGAAACGTGCAACTCACGGTACGGTGCGTAGCGGTGCTTGAGTTCGGCAACAGGACCATCGAACAGCACCCGCCCCTTGTCAATAAAGATGATGCGTTTGGTCAGGCGCTCCACATCGGCGAGATCGTGTGTTGTGAGGATGATGGTGGTATTCGACTCGCGATTCACCTGTTCGATGAATCCACGCATGCGCTCCTTGGCGACCACGTCCAGGCCGATCGTCGGTTCATCGAGATAGAGGATCTTCGGCTCGTACAACATTGCCGCCGTGAGGTCACCGCGCATTCGCTGCCCGAGGCTGAGTTGTCGCACCGGCGTCTCCAGGAACGGCTGCAGGTCAAGCAGTTCGTTGAGTCGGGCGAGATTACGCTCGTATCGGGGTGTATCCATCCGATAGAGCTTCGCGATGATCCGCAGCGAATCGATCAGCGGCAGGTCCCACCACAACTGGGTTCGCTGCCCGAACACCACACCGATATTCAGCGCGTTCTCCTCGCGATTCTCCCAGGGGATGAGCCCGTTGACCGTGACCTCACCGGATGTCGGCACCAGGATCCCGCTCAGCATCTTGATCGTTGTGCTCTTGCCGGCACCGTTCGCACCGAGGTAGCCAACGACCTCCCCTTCTTCTATCGAAAAGGAGACATCCTCAACCGCCCGAACGATATCCGCTTCACGCGTGAAAAACGTGCGGATGCCGCCGAACGGCCCCTGTATCTGTTTCGGCCGACGAAATTCGCGCGCGACGTTCTTGACCTCAATAATCGGTGCCATTCTTCCTCACTCCATCTGTGGCATTACACCACAGACAGCGCGGTTGCGGCACTTGGCTCCCGTTA
>CAZYDY010000350.1:0-2222 GCA_964646245.1 uncultured Sphaerobacteraceae bacterium | reverse complement strand
TTCACACCCCAGGTCGGTGTTGTCTTGTCGGCGACGAATTCCGTCTCGCCCTCCTGCATGGTGAGTGAAAACTGGCGAACCCCATCAGTAACTTCGCCTTCGTAAACATCCGGTATGTGAAGTGGCATCTCGTGATCCGCAGTGGTGACAGATGAGTCAGTCACCCACGTGCTGATTCGCGGCCCGATGATCGCTGCACCTGTGAGTGCGGCCACACACCCTACAGCAGTCACGCCGGATCCTACTAGGACTGTTCTTCTCGTAATCTTTGGCATGAGTGATAACTCCATCTCATTGGAAATCTGTATTCGACAGAGTCAATCATGCGAAGAACACCGGTTTATCACGAGAACGCTCACGGGAAACCTGGTATGCCGGTTAACCGGTAGAAAGCACACAGGTGGGCCACTATGGATTGTGAAGTATTGCCCAATTCCGGTACAATGTATGCACACCTTTAGAGGATCAGCGTGGTGCGCCACGGTGGCCACTATATGAAAAAAGGAGAACTCCGGATGGTTTCACGAAAGATTGATCGCCGCGGACTTATTCAGGGCACGGCTGTCGGCGCCGGTGCAGCGATGCTCGCCAGGTCGGGTATGGCTCAGGATTCAACTCCGGATGCATCGGCAGTAGCTGCCGATATCCCCGAGTACAACGGTGAAGAAGTCACCATCTCCTACGGCATCTGGGACAGCGCCCAGCAAGCTGGTATTGAGCAGCAGATCGCCGCATTCAAGGAAGTTCAGCCCAACATCACTGTTGAGATTCAACTCACCCCGTGGGCGGATTACTGGACCAAGCTGCAGACTGCCGTCGCAGGTGGCGAGGCATTCGATGTCTTCTGGCTGAACAGCGCCAACTGCCCTGTGTATGCATCCGCCGGTGCCCTCGTACCGCTGGATAGCATTTACGAAGGCGAAGATGGCCTCGATCCCTCCAACTATCCGGAGCAGATCCTGGATCTGTACACATGGAACGGCAATCGCTACGGCTCACCACGCGAGTACGACACGATTGCGCTCTTCTATAACAAGGATCTCTTTGACGCCGCTGGTGTCGATTATCCCGACGATACCTGGGACTGGGACAAGTTCCGCGAAGTCTCCGAACAGCTCACCGACGAAGCCAACGGCATCTACGGTGTGGGCCTCAACCTCGGTGGCCAGGAGAACTACACCAACTTCGTGCTGCAGAACGAGGGTCGCTACCTGAACGATGAGCTCGACGAATGTGTTGTGGCTGAAGAAGTCGTGGCTGGTGAAGCACTGCAGTTCAACACGCAGTTCTTCCTGGATGGACTCACACCAGGGCCGGAAATGCAGCAGAGCAATCCGGTATCCGATTCGCTCTTCCCGGGCGGCGTAGTTGCCATGCTGCCGGGCGGTTCGTTCCGCGCCAAGACATACCACGACCTGATTGAGAGTGGATTCAATGTTGGTGTTGCCCCGCTGCCGCAGGGCAAGGTGCGCGCAACAGTCATCCATGGCCTCGGCAACGTGGTTTGGAGCGGCAGCCAGAATGTGGCTGCGGCAGTCGAGTTCGCCAAGTTCCTCGGCGGCGAGGAAGCCGCTCGCATCCTCGGCGAATCCGGCATCGGACTCCCGGCCTACAACGGCCTCGAAGACACCTGGCTCGGCAGCATGGATGGATTCGACGCCCAGGTCTTCGTGGATGCAGCCGAGTACGGCGTAATTCCGCAGGACCCGGAAGTTGGCCCAGCCTGGCAGTCCACCCTCGGTGAAGAGGTCAACAAGGGCTTTGCCGGCGAAACACCGATCGAAGAGCTTCCGCAGACCGTTGAAGATGCTGTCAACGCAGCACTTCAGGATTCCTAGAATCCACATCAGAAACGGTAAGTGATTCACGCATACCCCGGCCAGAAACCGGGGTATGCGGTATTCTGAACCACACGAGGATTTCGGTTCGGAGCAGGGGAGGCTAATGAGCGCAGAATCCGCAACGTCCACCAGTCGTGGATCGCGATCAATGCGTACCAGTGAAACTCGCTGGGGCTATGCCCTCATCGCCCCGATGATGATCGGCTTCCTGGTCTTCTTCCTTATCGCGCTCGGTGCTTCATTCTTCCTCAGTTTCACCCGGTGGGATCTTCTCAATCCACCAGTATTCAACGGGCTCGATAACTATCGGCGCATTTTCTCGGATTCCACCTTCCAGACGGCCCTGTTCAACACGTTCGCGATTGCAGTACCCAATGTGAT
>CAZYDY010000349.1:0-2242 GCA_964646245.1 uncultured Sphaerobacteraceae bacterium | reverse complement strand
GAGGGAGTGCGCGTTCGCTATCCGGATGCGGTCGTCACAGTAGTACTGCCGGAATACGTTCCCAACCACTGGTGGGAGCAACTGCTCCATAACCAGACGGCCCTGCGAATCAAGGCTGCCCTCCTGTTCCGACCCGGGATCGTGGTGACCAACGTGCCGTACCATCTCGCTGATCCCGCCCCACCTGCTGTCAGTCAGGGTAGAATTCGATAAGATCTCAATGATTTCACTATTGGGTGAAACTCTTGAAGCCTCCACCGAAGGCGCAGGGCACGGCGTTGTGCTTGAGAAACCACTCGGGTTTATAGAGTATTGGGGTTAGATATTTGCCCCCGGTTCTTCGCCCGATGGCAGCAACGCAAGGAGAAGCTTCATGCAAAGCGCAATCCAGACAATTAACCTCACCAAGACCTACGGCAATAACCGCGGGATTCAGGACGTAAATCTCGATATCCGTGAGGGCGAAATCTTCGGTTTCCTTGGTCCAAACGGTGCCGGTAAAAGCACAACACTGCGCACGCTCACCGGCTTGATGAAACCAACCAGCGGACGATCCCTGATTATGGGTATTGATCCACACGAGAACCCGGTAGCCGCCATGGCGAAGATCGGAAACCTCCCGACCGAGTTCAGCCTGGAGGATCGCGTTACCGGCCGTCGGCTGCTGAAGCACTTCGCGGCGTTGCGGAACGTACGGGATATCAGTTTTGCCGATGAAATCGCGAAACGACTGGATGCCGATCTCGACCGCCCGGTGCGCCGCCTCAGCCGTGGCAACAAGCAGAAGATCGGCATCGTCCTCTCGCTCTTCCACCGTCCACCGGTTGTGATCCTGGACGAACCAACTGGCGGACTCGACCCGCTGGTGCAAGAACAGGCGATGGAAATTCTCCTGGAAGCACGCGATAGCGGCCAAACCGTGCTCTTCAGCAGCCACGTGCTGTCGGAAGTGGAGCGCATTGCCGACCGCGTGGGCATCATCCGCGAGGGCGAAATGATCGCCGTGGAGGATCCCCACCAGCTCACGGCCGGCGCAATCCGCAAGGTGCGTGTGCGATTCTCGGAAGACACACCTGCAGAAACCGTACAGGCGCTTGAGAGGCTGGATGGCGTAGAGAAGTTCGACTGGCGAGCGCCACAACTTTCCTTTGATTACGCCGGAAATGCACAGGAACTTATTAACACCCTCCCGAATGTCGACATCGAAATGATCGATATCGAGCGGCCATCGCTTGAGGAGATCTTCCTCGGCTACTATGGCTCAGATTCCGAAGGAGGTGCGGCATGACCAGCGAAATCACCGCCACCCTGATCATGATTCGCTACACGTTTGAACGGTCTCGAACTGCGCTGATCTGGTGGATCATCGGCGTGGCCCTCTACACAATTATTAATATCGCGGTCTATCCGGCCTTCGAAGACTCCATGCTCCTGGAGACCGAGAACTTCCCCGACTTCATGGTCGATGCCCTGGGGATCACTGATCTAAGCCAGATCGGCCCGTATATCTACGCCCAGGTCTTCCTGCTGCTGCCGCTTGTGCTGGCCTTTCTCCCGATCATGTCGTTCGCAGGCGCAATTGCAGGAGCCGAAGAACGTGGCGGCCTGGATGTAACACTCACACAACCGGTGACCCGACGCTCATACGTGATATCCACATGGATCGTGGCCGTCGTAAGCGTGGCGCTGGTGCTGCTCATCACTGGAATCCTGAGTTGGTTAACGGTTCAGGTTATTGGCGAAAACCTCGGGATCGGCGAAACATTACTAGCCGCCTGGAGCGTATTCCCCGTAACAATCGCTGTGGGCACAATCGGCCTGGTACTGAGTGCTGTTATGCGATCACGCGGCACCGTTCTCGGTGCGAGTATCGGCATTGTCTTCCTGCTGTACCTGATAGATGTAATCGGCAACATCAACAAGGACCTGGATGGACTGCGCTATATCAGCCCGTTCCGCTACTTCAATGACATCTTTAGCTACTCCGTACCGGCGTGGCATTACCTGTTGCTCATTGGCCTGGCGTTGGTGTTACTGGTTGCGTCCATAAAACTGTTCGAACGCCGCGATATCTATACGTAACGAATTAATACAGGCCCGGGTATAAACCCGGGCCTGTATCTGCTTCTGGCGAGGATTCCCGCTATTACTCCACGTTCTGGGCGGCCGCGTCGAGCAGCGGCAGGAACGTATCCAGCGCGTATTCAATTGAGAGGCTGGACCACGCCGATGTGGCCATCAC
>CAZYDY010000348.1:0-2254 GCA_964646245.1 uncultured Sphaerobacteraceae bacterium | reverse complement strand
AGTCCGGCAGCGGTCGTAATTCCGACCAGTACCAACGTAACCATGGCCACACCGGAAACAACGCCATAGGCGATTGCGTTCCAGGTGATCGACCAATCGAGAACGGGAAGGTTGAACGCAACCTGATTACCGCTGCGAACGGTGAGCGCGTTAAAGAGCACGCCGACACCCGCAAACAGGGCCGAAATGCGAATGATCCAGCCCCAGCGAACGGCAGCCGCAGGGACGCAGACAAGGCGCACTGTGACCGCGATGCAGAGCATGGCAAGCACCAACACCGGGTGACGCCCAATCAGCATTGGAACCATGCAGCATATGCCCCACACCAGCCACGTACGACTATCGAGCGTACTCACGACGTCGTACCTCGACTCGAACGGGCGCGGTAGATGAGAACCCCTGCAACCACCATCACGAACACCAGTGCCCCTGCAGCCAGTTCCCACGAGGCGGAGCCAGAGTTAGCATTAGCAGATTCACCCTCGGTACGGACAGCTGCAATCGGTGCGGAGACATCGCGATCCGAACCGGCACGAGATGCCAGCTCATCGATCGTCACCACGGGCAGTTCCGGATTTTCTGCGCTCCAACTGAGCGCATAGATTTCTCCATCCACTACCTTCGTGCCACTCAAGCCGGAGCTGATCATCGACCATTCGTCTCCACCCAGTTTCATCAAACGCCAGAATGGGGACGAGGAGGATGTTTGGCACATACGCTGACGGCAATCCGCGGCAGGGCAACCCGTGTCATCAATCTGGCACACACCCTGCCCGAGGCCACCGAAACCGACGGTCACCATTTCCAGCTCGGTCTGTTCCAGGAGATCAATGAGAGGTGTTTCCGGTTCATCAAATGGAATCCAGACCCAGGTGATGCGGTCGTCTCCGTAGTCGATGATCACACCGGCCTGGTATGACCCGTCCTGGGCATTGGCCGGTGTGAGGATGAATGCCAGGGCACACATCGCCGCAATGACGATGTGTACCCCGGCGCTTTTTACACTGACAGATCGAATCTCAAATCGCATCAGGTGTTACGCAGCTTCTTCCAGGTCCAGCATTCCGGGCACAATCGGGAAGGTTGCGCCTACTCCGGCCGGGATCACCTGCATGGTGGTGAATGAGTTATCCACTGAATCCGTAGCCATCCAGAAATAGGCACCACTCGGGTTCTGGAAGGTGCTCAGCTGGCGCATGAGATGCGTTTCATCCTCGCCCACGGCGAGATACGCCTGCAATACCAGCGCAGTTGAGTTGGCATCCGCTTCGGCACCGATGCTGTAGGAAGCACCCTGGTCGTTGACAGTCAGGCGGAGATAACCGATGGCTCCGGCGACGATATTCTCGCCTTCACCGGCGGCGACGAGCGCCTGCACAATCATCGAGGTGGTGTTGCTATCCACCATGTCTTCATCAGTGGAGCCGTCCCAGGCGAAGCCTCCGTTATCCGCTTGCATGGTTTCCAAAACCGAGATCGCTTCAGCAGGGATCTCTGAATCTGTTACCGCCAATGCCATCAGCGAGTACGCATGATCGTATAGCCCGAAGCCGAACAGATCCGTTTCCGGGTCTTGCCCTTCCAGCACGATCTCGAGTGGTGTCGTGCCGCCGATTTCGAGGGAATCATCCCCGACCGCGACAAGCGCCAACAGAAGCTTGGCTGCAGCGCCGGGCCCACTCGTTGCGTAATCGGCAGCGAATGATCCTGAATCGAGCCAGCCAAGAGCAAGATCAAGTGAATCTCCGACGTCCAGGCCAGCTTCATCTGCGGCTGCGAGGGCCAAAACCGCATCAATGGTGGTGCCGGCGTCCGGTTCGCCGGAGAAGCCGAGCCAGCTACCGTCTTCCTGTTGCTGCTCGATCAGCCAGATAACGGCGTCTTCAACGCCACCGGCACCCGCTGGTGAAGCGAGCGGAGTCGCAGCCGGAGTTGCATCCTGGGCTGCCATGGATACTGGCATCATTGTGGCCAACACCAGCAGTATCAATGCGGATAATCGCGTGATTTTTCGTGACATCTCGTTCTCCTTTTGGGGATATCCCCACATACGCAAAACAACCTACTCACGCGAGCAGGTTGCATCATGACGATCACGTATGACCCCACCAATGGTGTAAGTCAACGCCTGCACCCTTTGATTCGCGAAGGGCCTCAAGCGAGTCAAAGCCGGGTTTTCTGGCTTGGATTCACAAGTGAATCCTTACAGTTGCGCGACAGCACCGGTTTCTCACCGGTTTGCCCCATAAGCGCC
>CAZYDY010000347.1:0-2292 GCA_964646245.1 uncultured Sphaerobacteraceae bacterium | reverse complement strand
ACGGCATTGCTCGGTCCAATGTGGGGCATACTCGCGGATACATTCGGTATCCATCGCCAGATTATGCGGGTGGTGTTGCTCCTCGCTGCGGGTATCGTCTATGCCCTTACCGGTATCACCAGCTTTGTGCCATTCATGGTGGTGTTGGCACTATTGGCCATGGTGATCGTGCCTGTACCCAGCCTGATGGATAGCTACGCGGTTTCTGCAGTTGAGCGTGGCGGGGCACCGTATGGCGTACTGAGGATATTCGGCTCACTTGGGTTCACAGTAATGGTGCTTATTATGGGCCGCATCATGGCGGATGACCTCAGCACCATCTTCCTGTACGCCTATGCCGGTTGCTTTATCGTCACGTTCCTGGTGTCTCTGCGTTTGCCATCGCTCGGCGAGCGACAACCAAGGAAGTTGCTGGACGGCCTGAGCGATGTCGCCCGCAACGCGCCATACCGGCTGCTGTTGCTTGTGGCGTTCCTGATCTCGGCCGGATACGCCACGGTGAATATCTATCTCACACTACACATCCAGAGCCTGGACGGCGATACGGGTGTTGCTGGTGTCGCATTTGCGGCCAGCGCCCTGAGCGAACTACCGGTAATTGGCTTCGGTGCATTGATCCTGAAGCGCCTGGGAGCACGCAATGTCATCTTCATCGCGCTCGGAGTGTATGTGCTGCGATTCAGCCTCCTCGGATTCACGTACAGCACATCTCTCGTACTGCTCGCTCAGGTAATGCACGGGCTTTCTTTCGGCATGTTCCTGATCGCATCCGTAACGCTGGCACACCGTCTGGTTGGACGCGAAAATGCTGCTACCGCCCAGGCGCTGCTGGCGATGATGAGTATGGGAATGGGAAGCATTACCGGATCATTCCTCGGCGGACTCGCGATTGATCACACCACAACCACAGTGATGTTCCGGGTGGTCGCCGTTACCATGACGTTGACCCTGCTTATCTTCTGGGTCGGCTCTCGCCGCATTGAAAAGACAGCCTACGATCCGCCAACCGCCCCTGCATAGGACTGCGAAAGCTGGAGGCATCGCATCTGCTATTAGCGTGACGTCAGCGCGCCCAGCCGATCAGAGTTGAATCATGATCGGTGAAGGCCTGGGCCAGGTTTTCAGGTGAATACGACCCATCGTGGAGTGCGATCACCAAATCATCAAGGCGCTTTGGCATTGCGATGAGATATCGGACCGGAGTGGTGGAAGCTGCCCACCATGTATGAACCGCTCCCGGCGGCACGAACACTGCGTCACCTGGGGAGGCGACGTATTCATCTTCATCAACGATGAAGCCAAGCTGTCCGGAAAGGACGTAGAATATCTCCTCATCGCTATGGTGAAAATGATACGGAGCAATCAGGACGCGCTCCCGACCGGATGCGCCCTCGATTTCGCCCTCAACAAGTACGATATCAGCATCAGGATGTCGGGTGGATCCATTCAATAAGGGTGAGTGCAGCAAGGGGATTACCTCCTTCCGATGGAAATAGGTACGATACATACAGAATAGCGGAATGAGAGAAGGAACAGAATGCCGAAAGCCACGTTGAAAACCATCGCCACAAGCCTGCGGGCACTACACAAGCTGCTGCTGGACTATGAGAAGCGCATCTATGAAAAGACCTATGGCCGCGTAGAAGGACCGTATCAACTTCTCGGCCTGGCGATGAACGATCCCCAATTCGCATGGCTTCGATCCATGAGTGGAGAGATGGTTCATCTCGACGAAGTGCGGGCGAACAAGGAAGGCGTTACCGAATCTGACCTCCGCCTGATAGGAACCCGATTGCGCGCCTTGCTCATGGAGGATCGTGTTGCTACAGACTTCCACAAACGATATGAGGAAGCAAAGGCTGAGGAACCTGCGATCCTGTTGGCGCATCGTGACTTGATGAAGGTGCTGCCGGAGGCTCCGGAAGTTGAGCTGTTCATCTCTGTAGGAGGCGAACAGGACAGTAAGGATCCACTCCCGGCCGCGGTTCGCCCCGGTACGCTGGTCCCTGGCTTTGGCGACAAGGGCTACTACGCGCTCGGGGCAATTGAAGAGCGCGGATTGCTGGCCAACGTTCCCATAAAATCAATGCGGTACAGCAACGAAACGGTATTGGAAATCGCCAGCGTGCCCGCGGACTGGAAGGTAGACGACGATACGAACTCCACCCAACAGTGGGAGCCAGTGGTTGTGCGTGGTGGTACCGGGGCAGCGGTCAGCCGCACCCCAAAGGCCGATGGTGTTTCGGTGAGCTTGTATATCCGCCAGCGCGAACTGGGTGGCGATCCGGTTGC
>CAZYDY010000346.1:0-2299 GCA_964646245.1 uncultured Sphaerobacteraceae bacterium | reverse complement strand
CTCGAGGCTGAAAAGATTCGGTTGGAAAAGGAACTCACAGAGGCTGAGGAAGAGAAGGGCCGGGCCGAGAAGCAGCTCGCAAACAAGGGATTTGTCGACCGCGCTCCGGAGCATGTAGTCCAGGTTCAACGTGACCGACTCGTCCGGGCCGAGGAGCAGATCGCGTCAATCAAGGAGCGGATTGCATCTCTCAATGGATAGATCTTGGCTAACAAGGCATCCCGCCGAGGTGGCGTTCGACCTCATCGGACACCACCTCACGGTTTCGCGCGATGGGCACACCACCACGGGCCGCATCGTTGAAGCGGAGGCCTACTCCGGCATGGATGATCAGGCGTCCCACAGCTTTCGTATGAAGGGGCCGCGCGAGGTTATGTCGCGGCCCCCCGGAACGATCTACGTTTACCGATCCTACGGAATCCATACCTGCTTCAACATCGTGTCTCACGAAGAGAATGAAACAGGAGGAGTACTCATTCGCGCTGTCGAGGCCGTTGAAGGTATCGAGATAATGCGTGAACGGCGTGGTGACGTACCGGATCAACAACTCGGGCGCGGGCCGGGAAATGTCGGGCAGGCTCTCGGAGTGCTTCTCGCCGATGTCGGTGACGATCTCTTCACAGGAGATGTGTTCGATCTCACTGCTGGCACTCGACCAGAGGAGATTTGGCGTGGTCCCAGAATAGGTATTTCGAAGGCGGTCGACCATCCATGGCGCTTCTTCGACCCATCGTCCAAAGCCGTCTCTGCGCATCGCCGCGGTGAGCATGCAAGGCTTGAGATGGTGAGAGAAAACATCAATGCATTGCGGAACCAGCTAGAATAGGAGTTGGACTATCTCGATTTCATCCGGAACTTCCATGCCTATCCAGCTACTCACAGACGAAACAATCGGAAAAATCGCCGCCGGAGAGGTTGTCGAACGGCCTGTCTCCGTGGTGAAGGAACTCATTGAAAACGCCATCGATGCCGGCGCGACCAGGATCGACGTCGAGATCGAAGAAGGCGGCAACAAGCTCATTCGTGTCA
This sequence comes from uncultured Sphaerobacteraceae bacterium, assembly GCA_964646245.1. Lineage (GTDB taxonomy): Bacteria > Chloroflexota > Chloroflexia > Thermomicrobiales > UBA6265 > UBA6265. Next base: position 1,270 of record CAZYDY010000346.1, on the reverse strand, counting down.
CGGATAACGGTATCGGCATGAATCGCGATGAGCTGCCGCTGGCCATTACCCGACATGCCACCAGCAAACTCCAGACGTTCGATGATCTCGAGAAACTGCACACGCTCGGGTTCAGGGGCGAGGCCCTGCCAAGCATCGGCTCGGTCGCAGGACTATCAATCCGTTCCGGCAGTGCAGACGGCGGTGGAGCGATAGATATCGACTTTGGGAGAGTCGATCCGGCTCGCGTCGAAGCGGCACCCCGCGGCACCACGGTTACCGTGCGAGACCTCTTTGGCAATGTACCTGCCCGCCGCAAATTCTTGCGTCAGCCTGGCACAGAGGCCACGTATATCAATCGGCTTATCGGTGCGTACGCTTGTCATCGCAGCGACATACAGTGGAGTCTCTCCAGCGAGGGACGGCAGTCGATAAAAACCGATGGAAGAGGGGACGACACCTCGGCGGCTATCGGCGTGTTTGGCCCGGAACTGGCCGGTAACGTGCTTGAACTCGGTGATATGAGTGAGGACATGCGTGTACCGGGCGTCAACGTTACAGGCTGGATTAGCGCACCGAATGTTCATCGCTCTCATCGCCAAAACCTGCACTTCTTCGTAAACGGACGCCTCATTCAGCACAGGGCACTGATCTATGCACTGATGGACGCGTATCACAGCTTGCTAATGGTGGGCAGGCATCCGCTTGGAATGGTGCGGATTGAGGTCGACCCTGCCGCTGTGGATGTGAATGTGCACCCAACCAAGGCGGAGGTGAAGTTCGCGGATGAACGTGCGGTTGCCCGAGCTGTCCAGCGATCCGCACACTCGGCACTACTGCAGCAACGTAATGACGTGCTGCCAGAGGTGACCTTCGAGCCGGTCCCACGCGCGAAGCTCGAACCACATCAAATCACCTTTACATCGGGCGCTGATCCAATCCCACTCTCCGACGATCAACGGCTCGATTCACGTGGGCGAAGTGAGCAAGAGCATGAGCCCGTTGCCCCGCAATCGGAATCTGCGCCGAACCCATCTGGCATTCCGGTTCTGCGCGTTCTCGGTCAGGTGGCTGCTACCTACATCATCGCCGAGGGGCCGGAAGGTATGTTCATGATCGATCAACATGCAGCTCACGAACGGATCATGTACGAGAAAATCCTGGCGCAGATGCAGGCGAACGCGGTTGATCAGCAACCCATGCTTGATCCTCTGGTGATCGAACTTTCACCAGACGAGTTGGCGATATTCGAAAAGTCTGTCGACGAAATGAATCAGATCGGCTTCGACGT
>CAZYDY010000345.1:0-2306 GCA_964646245.1 uncultured Sphaerobacteraceae bacterium | reverse complement strand
GAACTCATGCGAAAGCTGGTGAAGAAACTGGCGCTGGCCGTAAATGGCGGCCTGGTGATCGACACCACCGAGGCGAACGTCGTTGAAGCTGCCCTGGAGCAATATCCGGGGCGAGCGATCGTCAACTCCATCAACATGGAGAACGGGCGTAAGCGAATCGAATCCGTGATGCCGCTGGTGATGGAGCATGGTGCCGCTGTGGTGGCGCTTACCATCGACGAAGATGGCATGGCGAAAACCCGTGAGAAAAAGCTGGAAGTCGCACAGAAGATCTACAAGATCGTCACTGAAGAGTACGGTCTGGCGCCTCATAACCTGATTTTCGATGCCCTCACCTTCCCGCTAACCACGGGCGATGACGAGTTCAAACCATCGGCTGTGGAGACGATCGAAGGTATTCGCATGATTCGCGAGGCGTTGCCGGGAGTGAACTTTACGCTCGGTGTCTCGAACGTATCGTTCGGTATTAACCCGGCGGCACGCAAGGTGGTGAACGCGGTCTTCCTTAATGAATGCATCAAGGCGGGTCTCACCCAGGCGATCATCCACCCGAGCCATGTGTTGCCGCTTTCCGAGATTCCGGAGGATGAGGTCGAACTCGCTCGCGATCTCGTGCTCAACCGCCGCGACGACGCGCTCGCTCGCATCATCGACAAATATGAAGGACGCACGGAGGACGAATCCTCCAGGGGTCCGGATCCGATGCTCGAGATGGGCGTACGCGATCGACTCTATTACCGCATCGTCCATCGCAAGAAGGAAGGTGTTGAGGCAGATATCGACCTGGCGGTGAAAGAAGCCGATGGCGATGCCGTTGATGTACTGAACAACGTGCTGCTTCCCGCCATGAAGGAAGTTGGCGACAAGTTCGGTGCAGGTGAGTTGATTCTGCCGTTTGTGCTGCAAAGCGCCGAGACGATGAAGAAGGCCGTCAATCAGCTCGAGAATTACCTCGAGAAGGTCGAGGGATCAACCAAGGGCACGGTGGTACTCGCGACGGTGTATGGCGATGTCCACGATATCGGCAAGAACCTGGTCAACACAATTTTGACGAACAACGGGTACACCGTTGTGGATCTCGGCAAGCAGGTCCCCACGCAGACGATCATCGATGCCGCGGTGGAGCATAACGCTACCGCAATTGGCCTGAGCGCGCTGCTGGTAAGCACCAGCAAGCAGATGCCACTGGCCGTGCAGGAACTGCATCGCCACGGCTACAAGTTCCCGGTCATGATCGGCGGGGCAGCCATTAATCCCGCCTATGCGCACCGGGCATTGTTCCCGGAAGAAGGTACGCCTTATGAACCGGGCGTGTTTTACGCCAAGGATGCGTTCGAGGGCCTGAGCATCATGGATACCATTGTGGATCCTGAGAAGCTGGATGCACTCCGGAGCGCAACATTGGAGCGTGCGGAGAAGACGCTGAGCAAGCCAGCTCGACAGTCGTTCACGAACACCTCCGATGCCGACGATACGGAACGCTCTCAAACACCACTCGTCGATCCACCCACTCCGCCGTTCTGGGGCGTGAAGGAGTTGCTTGATGTTCCGCTCAGGGACATCTGGCCGCACATGGATATGAAGACCTTGTTCCGCCTGCACTGGGGTGGCAAGGGCGTGAAGGGTGAAGAGTGGGACAAGCTTCAGCAGGAGGAGTTTTATCCTCGCCTGGAAGCCATGCAGAAGGATGCCGAGGAGACTGGTTGGCTCCAGCCACGACTGCGCTACGGCTACTTCCCGTGCAATAGCGACGGGAACGACCTCGTTATTTATGACCCGGAAAATCACGATGTGGAACTGGAGCGGATGAAGTTCCCACGCCAGCCAGAACGCGAGAAGCTCTGCATTTCGGATTATTTCTTGCCTGTGGAAGATGGTCGGAAAGATGTGGTTGCGTTCCAGATCGTAACCATGAGCGAGCACGCCACCGAGCGAACGGAATCCACCCAGGCACGTGGTGACTACACCGAGAGCTACTTCAGCCACGGCCTCAGTGTGAGCGCCGCGGAGGGCCTGGCGGAATACATCCACCAGCAAACCCGGGCCGAACTCGGAATCGGTGAAGAAACAGGCAAGCGCTACAGTTGGGGATACCCAAGCTGTCCGGATCTGGAGCATCACCTGATTGTGGATCGATTGTTGGACATGAAGAAGATCGGTGTTGAGGTAACGGATTCCTACATGTTCAATCCGGAGCAGACGACAGCGGCGATTGTTGTGCCGCATCCGGATGCGAAGTACTTCGCGCTCGGTAGCAGGGGTCCAGCCAAACTGACTGACCCGGCACAGCCCGAGACTGCTGCGGA
>CAZYDY010000344.1:0-2308 GCA_964646245.1 uncultured Sphaerobacteraceae bacterium | reverse complement strand
CGTTATTATCGTTAGACAAGACTTCTCTCCCCCTGCTGCCGCACGTTGCGGCAGATCTCACTCTTTCCGTGATGAATACGTTGAGAGGAGGTAGATGGTTCCCGCGCTTCATGCTGGCTTGACAGCATTCACGATTCGAGCCTACAATCGCGGCTAACAACTGAAGAGCCTTATCCAGAGCGGTGGAGGGAATCGGCCCTGTGAAGCCCGGCAGCCTACGAGAGCAATCTCGCAAGGTGCCAACTCCGGCAGATGTATCTGCGAGATAAGGGATCAGCAACAATGCTCATGCTTGTCGCCTCCCGCAAACGCAGGGGGCGTTTATCGTCTCCTCAAGGTCACTGCCAATCCCCTCCGGCAACTGATGTGGAAGACTTTGATGAGCGGAATCACGAACAACCCAGCAACGACCAACGAACCCATGCGCAGGCACCTGCATGTTGTGCCGAAATATCCTCCTGCGCAGGAAGGGCTTATGCGCCTTGCCCAACTGGGTGAGGTCACGCTGGAGCACGGCGATACCCTCCCTAATGTCACGCTTGCTTACCGCACCTGGGGTGAGTTGAATGATGCTGGTGATAACGCGGTCATTATTCTCCACGCGCTGACGGGTGATTCGCTCGCAGCCGGTGAAGGTGGCTGGTGGGAGCCGGTGATCGGCCCCGGCAAGCCAATAGATACCCGAGACCACTTCGTGATCTGCGCCAATATCCTTGGCGGATGCCAGGGCAGCACGGGACCGGCGAGTCGGGACGAGTTCGGAGGATATTACGGCCTGCGTTTTCCGCTCATTACCATCGGCGATATCGTGAAGACACAGCGGCTGCTCCTTGAATCCCTTGGCGTGAAGAAGACCGTCGCCATCGGTGGCAGTATTGGTGGATTCCAGGCGCTGGAGTGGGCCACTCGCCATGCTGATATGGTCTCTGGCACCGGCTGCATCGCTGCGGCTGGCAACCTGAACGCGCTCGGGATTGCAGTACATGGCGAGGTCGGACGTCGGGCGATTATGGCTGATCCGAACTGGATGAATGGCGACTACCTCAAGTACGATGTCGCGCCTGAAGAAGGCCTTGCTATTGCGCGAATGGCGGCGATGACTACCTATAACAGTCGCGAGAGCCTGGGCAACCGGTTTGGACGAAACCCGGCTGTGCGAAAGCCGCTGTATCCCGAGTTCGGCACTACCTACGATGTTGAAGGTTACCTGCACTATCACGGTCGGGCGCTGGTACAGCGATTCGATGCCAACAGCTATCTCTACCTGAGTCGCGCGATGGATATGTACGATGTCGGCCGTGATGGCGGTGATGCGCACTGGTTCACCAAGATTGATGCGCCGATGCTGTTCGTTGGCATCAGTAGCGACTGGCTCTTTCCGCCTGACGATGTCGAACTGCTGGCCGCCCGACTTTCCGATCGCGGGAAGGATGTGACCTACAAACTGATCGATTCACCAAACGGCCACGATTCGTTCCTGAAGGACTGGGATCAACTCAATCCGATTGTGGCGGGCTTTATGGAATCGCTTCAGGCCAGTGACGGATCGGAGCGAGTGAGCTCGTGATTCCCCATCGACTCCCACGGGACGCCATCATGTGTAGTGGCTCCCTTCCCCAACCTTGTGTCCACGTAACTTTTTCGTAACGGAGAAATCTCACATGTCCCAGGATCAGCCAAACTACGGATTCGACACCAACAGCCTTCATGCCGGCCACGAACCGGATCCAACAACAGGCTCGCGCGCGGTTCCGATTTACCAGACGACCTCATACGTCTTCCAGGATTCCGACCAAGCAGCCAATCGATTTGCCCTCAAGGAATTCGGGAACATTTACACCCGCCTGACCAACCCGACAACGGATGTCCTGGAGCAGCGCGTAGCAGCACTCGAAGGTGGAGTGGCCGCCGTAGCTGTAGCGAGTGGACAGAGTGCCATTACCCTTGCACTGCTTACGCTGGCCAAGGCGGGCGACGAGATTGTCGCGACCACCAGCCTTTACGGTGGTACGTATAACCTGCTGCACTACGTGTTCCCCCGGTTCGGTGTGACTGTGAAGTTCGTGGATGCGAACCCGGACGATATCGCAGGTGCGATCACAGACAAAACCCGTGCGATTTACAGCGAGACAATCGGCAACCCGGACCTACGTACGCTTGATATCCAGGCTGTCGCCGATGTTGCCCATGCAGCGGGTGTACCGCTGGTGCTCGATAACACGACTGCGAGCCCCGCACTTGTACGGCCGATTGAGCACGGTGCAGATATCGTGATTCACTCGCTCACCAAGTTCATTGGTGGTCACGG
>CAZYDY010000343.1:0-2315 GCA_964646245.1 uncultured Sphaerobacteraceae bacterium | reverse complement strand
AATGGAGGTGGGAGTTCGTACTATCTGAACTATTCGGCAGCAGGATCAATCAATTCGTGCATCATTCCAACCTATTGCGTTCCTCCTTTACCCCTTCACCCGTTCCACACGCCACACCTCGAAAGCGAAGTGAGCATCCCTGGCGGATACTGGCGCTGTATTGCCTGGTTGTACTGGGCTTTATTGCCATGTCCCTCATAACCGGAGACCGCTACTGGCCTGTGCAGCTGTTCGGCTATGTGCGGGATATCGCGTTGTTGCTGGCGCTTATTCCGCTGCCAATCGTGCTGTGGCGCCGACGTGGTGGTGCCATGCTGTTGCAGTTGCTCTGTGCTGTCTCGCTGCTGTGGTCGCCGGCCAGTGCCCAACACGCGCCGCGAGTGGCCCCCGAGGGCAGTATCGAAGTCAATGTCATGACCTATAACCTGGGCGATGGACTGGCTGCTCCCGATGAGCTGATGCCATTCCTGGAGCAGAGTGGGGCGGATATCATCGGCCTGCAGGAGGTTTCTCCGCAAACCGCCGCTGCCATCGAATCCGATCTCGCCACCACCTACCCGCATCGCGCGGTGTTCGGGCTTGGTATCCCGGGCAAGGCCCTGCTCAGCAAGTATCCGATCATTGATCATCAACTGCTCACATCCAATCCGGATCGGCCGGATCTGATCGCGACCGTGGATATCAACGGCGTGCTGACAACGGTGATCGTCGCCCATCCGCCTCCGCCGCACCTGACGGCATCTGGCGTGAAACCTCGCCCGGGCGGGAACGAGCAGTTCTCCAGCCTGATCGAGACGATCTCCCGCACCGACGGTCCGGTGCTGTTGATGGCCGATCTCAACCTGACGCAGCATCACGATCGGTACCAGCAGCTGGAATCGATTGGACTCACCGACGCCTATGCCGAGACCGAGGGCGGCCTGGGCTACACGTACCCGGCCCGGATGTCGGCGCTGGACGACGTAAGCCAGACGCTTGCCGATGTGCCCATGATGCCGCTGTTACGGATTGATTACATCTGGGGATCGTCTGCTCACTGGTACCCGCTGGAGACAGGTGTCGGCGAGGATGCCGGCTCCGATCACCTCCCGGTTGTGGCGCGCATGGCGCTTTCCACCACACCCGCGGCGCTCCACGCGTCAGGGGAGTGTGCCGCTGTGCTCGGTTTCGTTTCGCATGATCGCGATCGCCCGGAACCGATCGAACAGTGTCACGAGTAAACTCACCAAAAAGAAGAAGAACAGCACATTCCCCAGCCTGAAGGAATCATCGGGCGCCGGCGAGGGCAGCACTGCCAGGAATATCGCCGCCAAAGCCATATTCACACCAACCATGGTGGCGAAGTGACGAATATCCTGGAACGAAATCAGACCGCGCCGGGTGAGAAGTTCGCTGACGAACGTGTTCAGGATCACCACCACCACAACGCCAAGCACCAGTTGCAGCGTGCTCAGCGTGGTATCGGGCAGCATCATCGAGAACTTTGCGCTGATGAGTGCAATAAGCACCACCTTCTCCAGCAACCCCTGGTCGCGCCAGGAGAGCGAGCGGTACCTCAGGAGGGCGTCCTTCATCCTGCCTTCCGGTACGGTGTTCTCCATTGCCAGCGATAGCGAGTGATCGGCTGGCGGCATCTTTCGGGTGACAATCCAGTAGCCAGCTGCTGCGACCACTGCAATCACCACCGCGAGGATGGGGATAAGCACCGGGTTGGCGGCCAGGGTATCCGTGACATCTCGCTGCGCGATATGGAGCCAGTACTCCTGCGGGAGTTTGATCACAATCCAGATCGCCGCAACCGCACCTATGAGCACATTGCGACTGACGAGTTTCATATTCCACCGCAGGCGGGCGACCTCGTAGGCGATGAAGAAGTACTCGAACGTATTGGCGAAGATGAACAGCAGCGCCCGGGATTCGAAGAACTCGAAGAGCAGCACTCCCACCAGCCGGTAGTAGAAGAGGGCCATGGCGATACGAACCGCAACCGGGTTGGTCCAGTTCCTGATCGCGCTCAGGTAGGCGATGGTGAGGTAGTAGATATCCAGCGCCTTGTCGTAGCTCTGGTAACCCTCCTCCGACATGGAGGTGAATTGCTCCAGCAAACCACCATCAATGCCATCCAGCACCAGCGCCAGGATAATCGCCGGGAGCGGGAAGCGAGGAATCCACAACGGCACCACCAATCGGGATGCAACAATGAGCACGAAGAGCACTATGCTGATTGTGTCACCCACGTGCTGTACTCCTGTTGATTCGTGCATTCATGGCGATATGTTCGAACATTACCGGTTTTCGCACAAGGATGTTGGGTT
>CAZYDY010000342.1:0-2319 GCA_964646245.1 uncultured Sphaerobacteraceae bacterium | reverse complement strand
CTGCCCGTGTAGCTCAGTGGATAGAGCGTCGTCGTCCTAAGGCGAGCGTCGGGGGTTCGAGTCCCTCCTCGGGCGCCATCGCAGGGTTTGATATATCGAACCCGGATGGTCGAAAGCCATTCGGAATTTGCCTGCGATCACCGCACTGTTCGATCACACGCAGCGCCGTGTGGGAGAAGGGAGGCGTTTGTGGAACTCAACATTCGCACCAATGGCGTCAAGGTTACCGACGGACTCAGGGAGTTCATAGACAAGCGCGTAGCGAAGCTCGATCGGCTTGCTGACCATGTGGTGGATGCGCAGCTTGAACTCAAATCCGAAACAACCCGCACCGGTGCAGAAACCGCAACTGCCCAAATCACCCTGCAAACTGGAAAGCATGTGCTCCGCGCCGAAGCCGAGGCTGCCGAAATCGCCAAGGCGATCGATACAGCGATCGACAAACTGGTCCGGCAAGTGCGGAAGTTCAACTCTCGCAAAAGCCGCCGGGGAGCCAAGCCGCTTTATGAGATCGTGGATCCCTCACCCGTCACGACGGAAGAACCAGATCCAGAAGCACTTGCTGCGGAGATGGGGAGCATCGCCCGCACCAAAACATTCCAGATGGATCCAATGGGTGTAGAGACCGCCATTGAACAGATGGAACTTGTGGGGCATGACTTCTTCTTCTTCAAGAACGAAGAAGACCACACATTTACCGTGCTCTATCGTCGCAAGGATGGTTCATACGGCCTACTCTCCCCCGACGACTGATGTTAAGAGAACCGACCGGGCAAATGCCCGGTCGGTTTTTCGTTAGCCTTCTTTTTCCTTCTTCTTCAGGTCCCTGTAGTAGCTCTTGGGCTTGGCATTCGCAATCCGCTCTTCCTGGTCGCGCAAGTCGCGATACTCCTCGGCCTGATTTTCCAGTTGTGATTCCACTTTCACCAAATCGTTGTATACCGTGACGTTTGCAGCGGAAACCGGATTACGCATAAGCATTCGAACGAGTTGCAAAATCGAATCGGCATGTGCCCCGGCCGCTGCCGGTAAAGATGCTCGCTGTGCAATGAGGTCGACCATCTTCACCGTCTCTTTGTCGGCGCGGTTCTCCACCAACATCTCTCGAATTTGCACGAGTCCCTGTTTCACATCCATGAGAGGCTCCTTTGTAGTAGGCAGGCGATTTCATTCGCTAGTAGTATAAAGATACTCGCGCATCGCTTTTTAAAGGTGTGCTCATTTCCCTGGCGATTTTTGGAGGATACGTATTCATGTCATCTCAGCGTGTAATAAAGGCCCTAACCGTAGCTGGTTCCGATTCTGGCGGCGGTGCCGGTATCCAGGCAGACCTTAAGACGTTTGCCGCGCTGGGGGTATACGGATCGAGCGTGGTCACGGCGGTTACTGCGCAGAACACGATCGAAGTTGCCGCTATCGCCGAGGTCCCGGAAGAAGTGGTGATCGCTCAAATCGATACCGTTGTGCACGATATCGGGGCCGATGCTGTTAAGACCGGAATGCTAAGCAGTACACCAATCATTCAAAACGTTGCAGACCGCCTGGAGGCCTGGGGCATTCCACACCTCGTGGTGGATCCGGTCATGGTTTCCAAAGGCGGTGTGGCCCTCTTGCAGCCAGACGCTATAGACGCAATGAAGAAGGACCTGCTCCCACTTGCAACGGTAATAACGCCGAACATCCCGGAGGCGGAGACGCTCGCCGGTCGACGGATCGCTTCTCCCGCACATGCACAGGAAGCCGCCAAGGCAATTGCCGCGTTGGGCCCGAAGACGGTGATCATCAAGGGCGGGCATCTACCCGGTTCCCCGACAGACCTCGTGTATCACGATGGAATCTTCACGCCCTTTGAAGGAACACGCGTAGACACCAAGAACACCCACGGAACAGGTTGTACGTTCTCGGCTGCAATCACTGCATTCCTGGCGCACGGATTTCCGACGCTGGAAGCGATTCGATTGGCGAAGAGCTACATTCAAAATGCACTGGAACAATCTGTGAAGATTGGTGAGGGGCACTCACCTGTAGCGCACTTCGCACCACTGCCAGAGGCTATTCGAACTGCACTGGATGGCGTGCGTAAGTGATTGATCTCCCGAGTGCGCTCAGCCTGTACCTCGTTGCTGATCCAGCACATACAGGTGACGACTTCACGGGATCCGTTGAACAGGCTTTGCGTGGCGGTGTGACGATGGTCCAGCTCCGCGCAAAGCAGTTGACCGATCGAGAGTTGCTCGAAATCGCTTTGAATTTTCGAGCACTGTGCTCGGAGCACGGCGCTGTATTCGTCGTGAACGATCGTGTGGATATCGCTCTCGC
>CAZYDY010000341.1:0-2329 GCA_964646245.1 uncultured Sphaerobacteraceae bacterium | reverse complement strand
GCGAATCGATCCTCGCCTCGGCTTGGTCGTGGACCACCTCGTCCAGGGCGAGAGTCACCCTCCGATGAGCGGCCCTCGGTCGTAGTACGGCGCTGTCCGCCGCGAGAAGGTCGACCATCGCTGTCGATCGGTGTGCCATCGGGTCGGAAGCGGCGATTGCCGCCCCGACCGATATTTGGCTTACGAGGACTTCCAGATCGTCCCTTGTTTGGTGTCTTCAAGTGTTACTCCAAGTTCCGCGAGTTGATCGCGAACTTTATCTGCCAGGTCAAACTGCTTCGCTGTGCGCAAATCCTTGCGTAGCGAGATGAGCAGTTCAATGAATGGCGCTGCTTCCTGTGGTTTGTTGCCGGTATCTCCCGCAAGGTCCAGGCCGAGGATCTCGCCCAGTTCGTTGAGTTTGAGGCGGGCGTCTTCGACGGATGTCGATACAACATCGGCCGCACGCGCCCGATTGATGGCACGAGCAAGATCATACAACGCGGCCACGGCTATGGGTGTATCGAAATCGTTCCGCATGGCGTTGTGGAACCGCTCGTCCACTTCCTCCACCAGCGAATCCATGCCAGCATCGCGATCACTGCTGATGGACGATTGCAGCTCTGCCGCTGCGGCTCGCAACCGATCCAGCCCGTTCTGCGCGGCCTCCAGGCCCTCAGGCGTCCAGGTTAACGGCATCCGATAGTGCGATCCAAGAACCTGCAGGCGGAACGCTGCGGCCTTGCCTTGCTCTACCAGCTCCTTCAGCCGAACAACGTTCCCAATCGACTTGGACATCTTGTCGCCAGCCAGTTGCAGCAACCCGTTGTGCATCCAGTATTTGGCGAAATCGTCGCCGAAGTACGCCTCGGATTGTGCGATTTCGTTCTCATGATGCGGGAAGATGAGATCCGCACCACCGCCATGGATATCGATCTGGTCGCCGAGGTGATGGGCGCACATCGCCGAGCACTCGATATGCCATCCGGGACGACCATCACTCCATGGGCTGGACCAGGTTGGTTCGCCAGGCTTCGCGGCTTTCCACAGTGCGAAATCGAGAGGATCGTCCTTCTGTTCACCTGCCGCAATGCGTGCACCCACAAGAAGTTCTTCGATGTCACGGCCACTCAGTTTGCCGTAATCATCGAAACTGCGAACACGGAAATACACATCGCCGCCGGCTTCGTAAGCGTGATCCTTCTCGATGAGTCCCTCGATCATTTTGATGATTTGCGGGATCTCCTGGGTCGCTCGGGGATTGATCGTCGCCTTCTTGATGTTGAAGGCGCTCATTTCCTCGTCCCAGGTATCGATAAGGCTCTGCGTGAGCTCGTTCTCGTCTATACCCAGTTCAGCCGCCCGGTTGATGATTTTGTCATCGATATCCGTGAAGTTTTGCGCGTAGGTGACCTCGTATCCACTGTATTCGAGGTAGCGCCGAATGGCATCGAACGCAATGCTACTCATGCCGTGGCCGATATGCGCATGGTCGTATACGGTCACACCGCACACATACATGCGGACCTTGCCCGGTTCAAGAGTTTCAAACGGTTCGATTTTGCGAGAAAGCGTGTTGTAGATAGAGAGAGGCTGCTGCATCCTGATGCTCCTGGTCTGCTTGGATTCAATAGGTCAAATGGCACAAGGGGCCGGCCGATCTACGCGACAGACCCCTGAATACAGACGCAGCAGAATCCGCACACACTGTGTGTAACCGTATTGGGTATTCGGTTATGTGTGCGTGTACTCATGTTATTAGTCAGCCGATGCTGGAGCCGGGGCCGGTTCACTCTTGGCGGCCGGCTTGCTTTCGGTTTTCTCGGTTTTGGCTGTGCCTTCAGCAGGCTTGGCGTCGGAATCCGACTTCTTGTCTGCGTCCTGCACACCGCCAATTGGATCGGTCGTGGGGCGGGAGTCGGTAACGTACCAACCCGAACCCTTGAAGACGACTGGCGAAGCGTGAATAACCCGGCGAACCGGCTGGCCACAGACATCGCAGTCAGTCAACGCGTCGTCAGAAAAGCTCTGGCGCACTTCAAAGACGTGATCGCACTCGATACCACGATACTGATAGACGGGCATTTTACCCACTTCTCCTGATTACTGAAACGTAGTTACGGTTCGCCTGCAGAGGGCAGGCGCTATCTAGTTTACCAAGTGATGTCTAGTCGAGTGTATACGCGCTCATATCCTCCCAGTTCAGACCTGTGCGCATATCCACAACCACCGGCACGTCAAGCTCAAATGCGCTCTCCATCGTCGATTGCAGCATACCTGCGATCTCCGTGAGCCGCGATTCATCGACCTCCAGCACAAGTTCGTCGTGTACTTGCAGCAGGATGTTCGC
>CAZYDY010000340.1:0-2331 GCA_964646245.1 uncultured Sphaerobacteraceae bacterium | reverse complement strand
GCCGCGATAACGAAGGTCAAATTTCCGATCCTTCCGATACTGCGACAGTCGCGCGCCGCATCAGGTAGGAACCAACGAGTGCAGACACCAACGAGCCACCAATCACACCGATCTTCGTTGCATCCAGCAGCTCTTCGGAAGAAGCAAACGCCAACCCACCAATGAACAGGCTCATGGTAAAGCCGATACCGCAGAGTATCGCCATTGCATAGATCTGCGACCACGTCGTACGCACTGGCATGAGCGCCATTCCTGATTTGACCAACAGCCAGATCGTGCCAAAAATCCCGATTTGTTTCCCAAGAAACAGGCCAAGTGCAATACCAATTGGCAGCGTCCCAAGGAAAGCATCACTTCCCAGCCCCGAGAACGAAATGCCAGCGTTCGCAAATCCGAAGAGTGGAACAATCCCGAAGTTAACCCACATCACGATTCTGTGTTCCAACGTATCGAGTGGCGAGGCTTGTTCCGGTGTAGCACCAGATGTCGGAATGGCCAGCGCCACAATCACTCCCGCCAGCGTGGCGTGAAGCCCCGATTCATATACCGCGTACCAAAGAATCACACCCAGGATCAGGTAGGGAACAAGTGAATGAACCCCTCGTCGATTGAGCAAGAACAATGCAGCAGTAATCAGCGCGGCAACACCGAGCCATTCCATCGCCATCGAATCGGAGTAGAACAGCGCAATAACGAGGATGGCCAGAAGGTCATCAATGATCGCTATACCCACCAACAACACCCGAATAGACGCTGGTACGCGACTGCCGAGCAACGCCAAAACCCCAAGCGCAAACGCAATGTCGGTTGCTGCCGGTATCGCCCAACCATCCAGGTGAGCACTCTCCCCACGGTTCACCAGCACAAAAATCAACGCGGGAATCGCCATACCACCAAGGGCCGCAATACCTGGCAACACGCGTAATCGCCATGTGGAAAGCGCGCCCACCATCGCTTCACGCTTGATCTCCAGTCCCACCATCAGGAAGAAGATCGCCATCAGTGCATCGTTAATCCAGTGATGTACTGATATCCCGAAGATGTAGGTGCCGAGGGCATCCTGATACACGGATTGCAGTGGAGAGTTCGCAACAACAATCGCAAGCATAGCCATTGTAAGCAGCACAATGGCGGCGGCCGGCTCGCTGCGAAAAAACCGAAGAAGCATTCTCTATAGTCCATTTGGGATTAAGGGAAACGCGCATCGTCTCATCGACAATGACTGAGGTGCAGAAAACGTACCACATTCGCCATCGCTGGATAGCACGCCTCCGGCTATGATTGGCGGTGCTGAAAACTGGTTCCTTCACCCTCACGAAAGACTCAATGAATGCCAACAATCTCTGACTATCAGGACGCGTTAAAAGCAATCTGGGAACGATCCGGCTACGATCGCGGATTCATAAGCAACCCCTTCGCTGGCGATGATGCCGCCAGGCTCGGACTTCAGCGCACACAGGCGCTTCTCAATCACACCGGGTATAGCCAGCTCCCCTACGAGATCATCCATGTGGCCGGCAGCAAAGGGAAGGGATCCACGTCGTCGATGATCGATGCGATGCTCCGGGCAGCCGATATCCGCACCGGGCGCTTCCTCTCCCCTCACCTGCACTCATTCCGCGAACGCTTCGTGCTGAACAACACCATGATTTCCGAGGATGATTTCGTCGCCCTCACGAATCAGTTCGTACAGGCGGCGGAATCGCTGGAAAGCCAGCAGCCAGGTCTTGGTCGCATAACAGCCTTCGAACTCAATACCGCAATGGCACTCGCCTGGTTCACACAACAGGATTGCGAAGTAGCAGTCATCGAGGTCGGAATGGGAGGCGAACTGGATTCCACGAACATCGTCGATCCAACGGTATCCGTCATCACCACGCTGGATTTCGAACACACCGCCATCCTCGGCTCGACCATGGCAGACATCGCTCGCAACAAGGCTGGAATCATCAAGCAGGCAACACCAGTTGTTGTCGCAGACCAGCCAATCGAAGCATTGGACGTCATCACTGCAATTGCTGAGCAACTCAATGCACCGCTTCAGGTTGCCGGCCGCGATTGGAGTACGAACGGCACGTGGTCGGATTTCGACTTTCGAAACGATCATCAGGAAATCACACATCTCGGCACATCGCTGGTCGGGCCACATCAGGTGGACAACGCCGGACTCGCCATCATGGCGGTGAAACTCCTTCAGCAAAGCACCCCAACGCTGACAATCAGCGAGGATGCTATTCGCCAGGGACTATCAACCACGTTCATACCGGCACGCTTTGAGCAGGTTTCCCTGCCATCCGGCCAGACCATCGTGATCGATGGCGCCCATACCCC